>NZ_JAIUKB010000188.1:0-2413 GCF_020176785.1 Saccharopolyspora sp. 6V
ACGTTGGCGCGGGCGGGCAGCGCCTGGGCCGGGCGGGCGGGCGGTACCTCGGGCGTGCTGTGGGGCACCGGGTTGCGGGCGTTCGCGGGCGAGCTCTCCGACGAGCGCGCGCCGACGGCGGCGGAGCTGGCCGCGGGGGTGGCGGCGTTCGCGGAGTCGATCGTGCGCACCGGCGGGGCGCGGCCCGGGGCCAACACGATGGTGGACGCCATCGCGCCGTTAGCCGCGGAGTTCCCCCCGGGGGGGGGGGGGGCCGGGGCAAAAGCCGATGGTGGACGCGATCCCGCCGTTCGCCGCGGAGTTCGCCGAGTCGGGCTCGTGGGCGCGGGCGGCGACGGCGGCGCGGCGGGCGGCGGCCGGGACGGCGTCGCTGCGGCCGAAGGCGGGGCGGGCGCGGGAGAACGCGGAACGGGGCCTGGGCACGCCGGACGCGGGGGCGCTGTCGTTCGCGCTGGTCGCGGAGACGATCGCGACGGCGGTGCGGTCCGACCGGGAGTGACGCGGCCGGAGCGGCACCGCCCGGGATCAGCACGGCCCGGGAGCGGCGTCCGCCGGGAACGGAACCGGCCCCGCCGTGGACCGCCCTCGCCCCGCCCAGCCGATGCTTCACCCGTTCGAACGCTGTGATCTGCGGCACCTGTTGCGGCCGCACCGGCTAGGCTGATGATTGGGTCACCGAAGGTTGGAAGCCCGACTAAAAAGCCGACTAGATGAGTCGACCGGCGGCAGCGGTGGCCGATGCGGGCAGGCCGGGATCAACGGTGCGAACGGCGAAAGGTGCGGTGCGGTATGTCCCAGGAGTTGGAGCACTTCATCGGCGGCGAACGGGTCGCCGGTACCTCCGGGAACTTCGGTGACGTGTTCGACCCGAACACCGGCGGGGTGCAGGCCAAGGTGCCGCTCGCCTCCGCCGAGGAGGTCGCCGCCGCGGTCGCGAACGCGGCCGAGGCCCAGCCGGCGTGGGCCGCGCAGAACCCGCAGAAGCGAGCCCGGGTGCTGATGCGCTTCCTGCAGCTGGTCGGCGAGGAGATGGACTCGCTGGCCCGGCTGCTCTCCGCCGAGCACGGCAAGACCGTCGCCGACGCCAAGGGCGACATCCAGCGCGGCCTGGAGGTCGTCGAGTTCGCGGTCGGCGTGCCGCACCTGCTCAAGGGCGAGTACAGCGAGAACGCGGGCACCGGCATCGACGTGTACTCGCTGCGCCAGCCGCTGGGTGTGGTCGCGGGCATCACGCCGTTCAACTTCCCCGCGATGATCCCGCTGTGGAAGGCCGCTCCGGCGATCGCGGCGGGCAACTCCTTCGTGCTCAAGCCCTCCGAGCGGGACCCGTCGGTGCCGCTGCGGCTGGCCGAGCTGTTCGTCGAGGCGGGCCTGCCGCCGGGTGTGCTCAACGTGGTCAACGGCGACAAGGTGGCGGTGGACGCGGTGCTCACCGACCCGCGGATCGAGGCCGTCGGGTTCGTCGGCTCCTCCTCGATCGCCGAGTACATCTACGCGACCGCCGCCGCGCACGGCAAGCGCGCGCAGTGCTTCGGCGGCGCCAAGAACCACATGATCGTGATGCCGGACGCGGACCTGGACCAGGCGGTGGACGCGCTGGTCGGTGCGGGCTACGGCTCGGCGGGCGAGCGGTGCATGGCCATCTCGGTGGCGGTGCCGGTCGGCGAGGCGACCGCGGACGCGCTGGTGGAGAAGCTCGTGGAGCGGGTGCGCAAGCTCAAGATCGGCACCAGCTTCGACGCGGACGCCGACTTCGGGCCGCTGGTGACCAGGCAGGCGCTGCAGCGGGTGGACGAGCTCGTCGCCGCCGGGGTCGAGGAGGGCGCGTCGCTGCTCGTCGACGGCCGCGGGTTCGCCCTGGAGGGCCACGAGGACGGGTTCTTCGCGGGCGCCTCGCTGTTCGACCACGTCACCCCGGACATGCGGATCTACCGCGAGGAGATCTTCGGCCCGGTGCTGTCGGTGGTGCGCGCCGCGGACTACGAGGAGGCGGTGCGGCTGCCCAGCGAGAACGAGTACGGCAACGGGGTCGCGATCTTCACCAGGGACGGCGACGCGGCGCGCGAGTTCGTCAGCCGCGTCAACACCGGCATGGTCGGGGTGAACGTGCCGATCCCGGTGCCGATCGCCTACCACACGTTCGGCGGCTGGAAGCGGTCCGGATTCGGCGACCTCAACCAGCACGGGCCGGACTCGATCAAGTTCTACACGAAGACGAAGACGGTGACCTCCCGCTGGCCCTCCGGGCTCAAGGAAGGCGCCAGCTTCACCATCCCCACGATGAACTGACCCCGCGCCCCCGGGGGGGCCCCCCCGGGGGCCCCCCCCGGGGGGGGCCCGCGCGGGGGGGGGGGGGGCGGGTGGGTTGGAGCGGGTCCCCGCCCCCCCCGGCGGGGGGGCCCCGGGGGGCGGG
>NZ_JAIUKB010000189.1:0-12570 GCF_020176785.1 Saccharopolyspora sp. 6V
ATTCACCCCCCGCCGGGCCCCGCCCGGCGCGCGCGGGGGCATAATTTCCGCCCCCACACCCCCCCCCCCCCCCCGCCCCCCCCCCCCCCCCGGGGGGGGCCCCCGGGGGGCCCCCCCCCCGGGACCGGACTCTCGAAGGTGAGGAGTGGACGTGTCGGTAGCAGCGGTTCCCGGCCCCTCCGGCGTGGTGTCCCCGTTCGCGCTGACCGAGGACCAGCGGGCCATCCAGCAGCTGGCCCGCGAGTTCGCGGCCGAGCAGCTCGCCCCGCACGCCGTGCAGTGGGACCAGGACAAGCACTTCCCGGTCGACGTGCTGCGCGCCGCGGGCGAGCTCGGCATCGGCGGCGTCTACGTCGACGAGGCCTGCGGCGGCACGGGCCTGGGCCGGTTCGACTCGGCGCTCATCTTCGAGGAGCTCGCCGCGGGCGACCCGTCCGTGGCGGCGTACCTGTCGATCCACAACATGGTCGCCGGGATGATCGACCGCTTCGGCGACGACGAGCAGCGCGCCCGCTGGCTGCCGCCGCTGTGCTCGCTGACCGCCCGCGCCAGCTACTGCCTCACCGAACCGGAGGCCGGTTCGGACGCGGCGGCGCTGCGGACCCGCGCGGTGCGCGACGGCGACGACTACGTGCTGACCGGGGTGAAGCAGTTCATCTCCGGCGGCGGCAGCTCGGACGTGTACGTGGTGATGGCCCGCACCGGTGAGGACGGTGCGAAGGGCATCTCCACGTTCATCGTCGAGGGCGACGCCGCCGGGCTCTCGTTCGGTCCGAACGAGCGGAAGATGGGCTGGAACGCGCAGCCCACCCGGCAGGTCGTGCTCGACGGCGTGCGGGTGCCCGCGGCGCAGCGGCTCGGCCCCGAAGGCATCGGGTTCAAGATCGCGATGGCCGGGCTGGACGGCGGCAGGCTCAGCATCGCGGCCTGCTCGCTCGGCGGGGCGCGGGACGCGCTGGACCGCAGCCTCGGCTACGTGCGGGAGCGCACCGCGTTCGGCGCCAAGCTCAGCGAGTTCCAGGCGCTGCAGTTCAAGCTCGCCGACATGGCCACCGAGCTGGAGGCCGCCCGGATGCTGCTGTGGCGCGCGGCGTGGGCGCTGGACGCCCGCGACCCGGACGCGACCCGGCTGTGCGCGATGGCCAAGCGGCTCGCGACCGACGTGGGCTTCACCGTGGCGAACGAGGCGCTTCAGATCCACGGCGGATACGGATACCTTGCCGAGTACGGCCTCGAGAAGATCGTTCGCGACCTGCGGGTGCACCAGATCCTCGAAGGCACCAACGAGATCATGCGACTGATCATTTCCCGTGGACTGCTGGAGTCGGCATCATGACAACACCCGCCCCGGAGCAGGTTCTGCTCAGCGTCGAGGGCGCGCTCGGACGCATCACCCTCAACCGCCCCAAGGCGATCAACTCGCTCACCCTGGAGATGGTGCGCGAGATGACCGCCGCGCTGCAGCGGTGGAGCACCGACGAGCAGGTGCGGGCGGTCCTCGTCGAGGGCGCCGGAGAACGCGGGCTGTGCGCGGGCGGCGACATCCGGGCGCTGCACGACGCGGCGAAGGCCGGGGACGAGGAGCTCCCCAAGGCGTTCTGGAGCGAGGAGTACCGGCTCAACTCGATGCTCGCGCACTACCCGAAGCCCGTGGTGGGGCTGATGGACGGGGTGTGCATGGGCGGCGGCGTCGGCATCTCCGCGCACGGTTCGCGCCGGGTCGTCACCGAGCGCTCCAAGGTCGGCATGCCGGAGGTCGGCATCGGCTTCGTGCCCGACGTCGGTGGCACCTTCCTGCTCTCGCACGCCCCCGGTGAGCTGGGCACGCACCTGGCGTTGACCGGTGCGCCGATCGGCGGCGCGGACGCGGTGGCGCTCGGCCTGGCCGACCACCACCTGCCCAGCGAGCGCATCGACGACCTGGTCAAGGCGCTCACCAGCGGTGACGTGGACGCGGCGCTGGCCAGGTTCGCGACGGCCCCGCCGGAGTCGCCGGTGGCCGCGCAGCGGGAGTGGATCGACGAGGCCTACGCGGCCGACGACGTCGCCGAGATCCTCGCCCGGCTGCGCGCCCGCCCCGAACAGGCCGCCGCGGACGCCGCCGCCGCGATCGGGACGAAGTCGCCGACCTCGCTGAAGGTGACGCTGCGCGCGCTGCGCAGCAGGCCGGAGACGCTGGAGGCGGCGCTGGACCAGGAGTTCCGGATCGCGCTGCGCTGCCTGACCGCGGGCGACTTCGTGGAAGGCGTGCGCGCCACCCTCGTGGACAAGGACCGCGACCCGAAGTGGTCGCCGAACGCCCTGGACGAGGTCACCGAGGAGCACGTCCAGCGCTTCTTCGCCCCGCTCGAGCAGGGCGAGCTCGGCCTGTCCGGCTGAGCCGCCGGGCCCCGGGCCCGGCTCGACCACCGCACCCCCGCAGGAGGGAATGACAATGGCTGTCATCGGATTCATCGGGCTGGGCCACATGGGCGGCCCGATGTCGGCGAACCTGGTCGCGGCCGGGCACGTGGTGCGCGGGTTCGACCTGGCCTCGGCGGCGCTGGAGGCGGCGCGGGCGAACGGGGTGACCGTGGTCGGCTCGGCGGTCGAGGCCGTGACCGGCGCCGAAGCGGTGATCACGATGCTGCCGGGCGGCAAGCACCTGCTGGACTGCTACGAGCAGGTGCTGCCCGCGGTGGAGCCGGGGGCGCTGCTGGTCGACTCCTCCACGGTCGACGTCGCCGACGCCCGCGCCGCGCACGCGCTGGCCGGGACGGCCGGGTTCGGCTCGCTGGACGCCCCGGTCTCCGGCGGCACCGCGGGCGCGGAGGCGGGCACGCTGACGTTCATGGTCGGCGGCGCGGAGGAGCACTTCCAGCGGGCGGAACCGCTGCTGGCGCCGATGGCCCGCAAGGTCATCCACTGCGGTGGGCCGGGCAACGGCCAGGTCACCAAGATGTGCAACAACCTGGTGCTGGGCGCGTCGATGATCGCGGTGGGGGAGGCGTTCGTGCTCGGCGAGCGGCTCGGCCTGAGCAATCAGGCGCTCTACGACGTCGCGTCGATCTCCACCGGCCAGTGCTGGGCGCTGACCACGAACTGCCCGGTCCCGGGCCTGGTGGAGACCAGCCGGGCCGACCACGACTACGAACCGGGCTTCTCCGCGGCGCTGATGCTCAAGGACCTGAAGCTGGCCGAGTCCGCGGCCGAGCAGAGCGGCACCGACGCGGCGATCGGGCGGTTGGCGACCGAGCTGTACCAGCGGTTCAACGAGGAGGGCGGCGGCGGCTACGACTTCGGCGCGATCATCCGCTCCATCCGGGAGCGCTCGGCGGCGGCCGAGCGCGCCGAGAACCCGTCGACCGAGGTCACCGGCACTTCCTGAGCGTCCGCGGGCCGGTCCGCGCGCCCGCGCCTCCCGGGCGCGCGCGGCCGGGCCGGGGCGGGGTGAAGGCCGCGGAGTCCCGGCGTACTCTGGCGCCTCGTGATGGACTGGCTGTTCGAGTGGTGGGACGGCGTCGAGCTGTGGCTCGTCCAGCTCTGGTACCCGCTGCTGGTGACCTTGGTCCTGGTCGTGCTGCTGCCGGTGTGCTGGTACCTGGCGCGCTTCCTCGACCGGGCCATCGATGGGATCGGCGCACGGCTGACCCGCGTGCGCGACGCCGAACCGCCGGTGCGGACCACGCGCGGAACGGACCTGCCATGAACCGGTTGACCTCGCGCAAGCGCATCACGGTCGCCCTCATCGGGCTGATCGCCCTCGTGGTCATCGGCTGGTTCGTGCAGCAGGGAGCCGCGGCGCACGGCACGGCGATGCCGCCCGCCGGTGGCTCCGCGACCGTGTGGCAGGCTGTGCCCGTTCTGCCGGATTCTTCGGGAGCGGCGCCGTGGCGGGCTCCCGCCGGAAGCGGACCGCCCACCTCGCCCGCGTGATGGCGCGGGCGGCCCGGCCGCGGCGCATCGCCGCGGCATTGCGGTGAACGAACCTTGTTCCTGGTTGTTGACGTGTGTGGTTGAGTGGGATGTTTGCGACGAAAAAGCCTCAGGTCTTCCGGAAGGAGCCGGCGGTGAGCGAGCTGGAGCAGCCTGGAGTGAGTGCGAAGACGGCGGCCGAGGACGCCGAGCGGCGCGGCGCGGCCGTGCACGTGCTCGATGGGAGCGATCTGGTCAGCAAGCGCACCGCGCTGGACGGCATCGCGGCGGTGCTGTCGTTCCCGGAGTGGGCGGGGCGCAACCTGGACGCGCTCTACGACTGCCTGACCGACCTGTCCTGGCTGCCGGAGGGCGAGCACGTCCTCATCTGGGCCGGGGCGCAGAACCTGGCGCAGCACGACCCCAAGGCCTACGAGAAGATCAACACGGTGCTGCGGGACGCGGCGAGCAAGCCCGTCTGCGGCCGCGCCTTCGCCACCGTCCTCACCCGCGACTGAAGCCCCGCGCTCAGTCCCGCGGGACCCAGGCGGCGGGGCGCTTCTCGGCGAAGGCCCGGATGCCCTCTTGGCCTTCGTCGGAGGCGAAGTGCCGGGCGGAGAGCTCCAGCACCTCGTCGAAGTCCGCGCCGATGTCGGCGGAACGGGGGCGGCGCAGCAGCGCCTTCGTCGCGGCCAGCGCGTGCGGTGCGCCCTTCGCCAGCATCTCGGCGTAGCGGGCGACCTCGGCGTCGAGCCGGTCCGCGGGCACCGCCGAGTTGAGCAGCCCGATCCGCACGGCGCGTTCGGCGTCGAAGTTCTCCCCGGTCAGGAACAGCTCGTGCGCGGCGCGCGGCTGCAGCCGGGGCAGCACGGTCAGCGAGATCACCGCGGGCACCACGCCGATGCGGACTTCGGAGAACCCGAACGTCGCGGTGTCGGCGGCGACCGCCAGGTCGCAGGCCGCGACGATGCCCGCGCCACCGGCCCTGGCCGGTCCCGCGAGCTTGGCGATGACCGGTTTCGGGCTGGTCCACAAGGTGTCGAGCAGTTCGGGGAGTTCCCGCACGCCTTGGTCGTCGGCGCCGGCGGACCGGGATTCCTTGAGGTCCATCCCGGCGCAGAACACCGGCCCGGTGTGGTCGAGCACGATCACCCGCACCGCGTCCTCGGCGAGCGCCGCCGCCAAGTGCTCGCGGAGTTCTCGGCGCAGCTGCGCGGACAGCGCGTTGCGGTTGTGCGGGGAGTCGAGGGTGATCGTCGCGATGCCGGATGCGGTGCCTCGGTGCACGAGTTCGTCGGCCATGCGCCGCACGTTACCGCCTGCCGCGGGCGTTCCGGTGTGCCGAGACGAGCGGTTCCGGGCGGGCCCGGCGGTGCGTCAGGTGGGCGGGTACCGGGTGGTCCAGTCGGCCGCTTCCGGCGGGTGCGGCCCGAATTCGAGGCTCGCGTCGTGCGCGAGCTGCTCGATGACGTCGTGCAGCTCCAGTTCGGTGCGCCAGCGGTCGGGGATCTTCGCCGCCCCGGACTGGGCGCCGACGAGGCTGCCGCAGACCGCGCCGGTGGTGGCCGAGTTGCCGGAGTGGTTCACCGCCAGCGGCAGCGCCACGTCGATGTCCCCGTCGGCGACGAGTGCCGCGTACAGCCCGATGCCGAGCGCGTCGGCGGCGCTCCACCCGTTGCCGATCCCGCTCTCCAAGTGGGTGGGCGTGGTCTCGGCGGAGGCGGCGTAGCGGACCGCCGCGGAGACCTTGCGGGTGACGTCCTGGTGGCCGCGGTGCCCGCTGAGCTCGTCGAGCGCCTCGTCGACGGCGGCCGCGAGCTCGCGCCCGTCGAGCAGCCGGGACACCAGGAAGGCGAGGGTGCCCGCGCTGAGGTAGGCGACCGGGTCGCCGTGGGTGAGCGCGGCGGTGTTCTGGCCGACGCGGAACACCTCGGACGGGTCGGAGCTCCACAGCGCGGCCGGGACGGCGCGCATCACCGCGGTGCTGCCCTGCGAGTCGCTGACCGGGCGTTCCGGGGTGCCCATCGGCTGCTGCCCCTTGGCGAAGGCGATGAGCGTGCGCATCATGGTGCGCCCCGGGTTGCGGGTCTGGAACAGCGCGCGGTGCCCCACCAGCCAGCCGTCCGGCGCGGGGGTGTGCTTGAGGAATTCGCCCGCGGCGCGGCCCCAGCTGAGGTGCTGGGTGTGCAGCCAGCGCTGGTAGGCGTGCTGGATGTGCCGCGACGGGTCGGGCACGTCGCCGCTGCGGCGGCTCACCCCGGCGCGGATGGTGCCTTCGAGGGAGAACAGCAGCAGCTGGGTGTCGCTGCCGAGCCTGCCCGCGGGGTGCCCGGCGGGCACGTAGTTGCGCAGGCCCTGCGGCCCGTGCCGGTCCCGGATCTCGTCCCAGCTGTCCCCGGCGACGGGGGTGCCGAGGGCTTCGCCGATGGCGCAGCCGAGCACGGCGCCGAGGAAGCGGTCTCTGGACGCGGCGAGTCTGGGCACGGCGTGCAGGCTCCTTCGCCGATCGGGTTCGTGGGCAGGGGCACCGACGGGGTAGCGCCGCAGCCATTCCTCGGATTCGTCCGGGTAAGGGCCGAATTCGGCGGCGGCGTCCTCGGCGAGCCGTTCGAGCACGGCGAGCACGGCCGGTTTCCCCGTGCCGGGTAAGGGGATCGCGGCGGGCCCGTGTGCGGCGCCGAGCAGCTGGCCGCACAGCACCGCGGTGCTGCGGGTGTCGCCGGCGTGGTCGGTGGCGGCGGCGATGGCGGCGGTGAAGTCGTCGGGGCAGGCGGCGGTGATGCGCAGCGCGGCCGAGAGCGCTTCGGTGCCGGTCCGGCCGGGGCTCATCGCGTCGAGCTGCGCGGCGCCCGGGACGAACCCGACGGGGCTGGTGCTGCCGAGGTGCAGGGCGCGGTCGAGCAGCGCGGGCCGGGAGTCGGCCGGTTCCCAGGCGGCGAGCGCGCCGTCCAGGGCTGCGGTCAGCGGATTTCCGCGCAGCAGCAACGAGATCGCGACACCGAGCGCCCCGGCGGGGCGGTTGCCGTCGGGGTGGCCGTGGGTGAGCGCGGCGAGGTTCGCGGCGGTGCCGAACACCTCGTTGCCGGACCACAGCGCGGCCACCGCGCCCAGCGGTACCGCACCGGCCCCGGCGGCGTGCGCGGAGGCGCGGCCCCCGGCGGCGATGCGGGTCAGCGCCGTCAGCAACGCCCGGTCGTCGACGGTGTCGCCGTGCAGTTCCCGCTGTTCGACGAGCCAGCCGTCGGGTTCGCCCGCGGGTTCGGCGACGCAGTCCTGCCAGGGGACGCCCCGGGTGTGCAACCAGCGTTGCAGTCCATTGAGGACGAACGTGGTGAGGTCGGTGGCGCCGTGCGCGCGCAGCGCGGTGTGCGCGCGGATCACGCCTTCCAGCGCGAACAGCATTGCCGTGGTGCGCTCGCCGATCCGGCCGGTGGCGGCGTGCTCGGCGCTCGCCGCGCCCAGCAGCATCCCGGCGAACCGGCTCGCCGCGTCCGGCCGGTAACCGGAGTCGTCGGCGAGGCCGGTGGCGGGCACGGGCGGTGCCGGGTCGGTGCCGATGCGCTGGCGCAGCGCGGCGAACCACGGCGGCCGGGTCAACGGCCGGTCGCGCCAGGAGCGCCACCGCTCCAGCAGCACCCGCTCGTCCGCGTCGGCGGGCCCGGTGCGCGGCGCGCCGGATTCCGCGCCGGGCTCCGCGGCGGTCGCGGGCGGCGCGTCCGGCGCCGCCGCCCGGCGCCGCTCCCGGTACGCCGCCAGCAACGCCCGTTCCGCCTCGGTGAGCCCGTCGCGAGAATCCTTCACCTGAGCAACGTTACTGCGTGTATCGCCGGGTCCAGTCCGGCGCCGTGCCGTCCGGGACGAGATCGGTCTCGACCCGCCCGGCGTCGGCGACGAGCCGCTGCACCTGCTCGTGCAGTTCCAGCTGATCGAGCCATTCCGCGGGGATCTCCGCCGCACCGCGCGCGGCGCCGAGCAGCCCGCCGCACAGCGCCGCGGTGGCCGCGCTGTCCCCGGAATGGGTGGCGGCGAGCGCGACGGCGTCGGCGAACGAATCCGGGTGCGTCAGCGCGGCGGCGACCGCGACGCCGAGCGCGGCGGGCGCGTGCTTGCCCGCGCCGAGCTTCTCCAGCGCGGGCACCGGGACCGGGCCGTGCTCGGCGAGGGCCAGCGCGTCACGCAGCGCGCGCACCGTGTTCTCGCTGCCCTCCCAGGCCTTCAGCTCGGTGAGCGTGGTGTGCGCGCTCTCGGCGAGGGTCTGCCCGGCGGACAGCGCGGCGACCATCCCGGCGACGGCGGCCGCGGGCAGGTAGCCGTCCGGGTGGCCGTGGGTGAGCACCCCGGTGGCGATGCCGAGTTCGACCGCCGCGCCCGGGCTGTCGGCGTGCAGGCCGACGACGGCGCCGCGGGCGGCCGCGGCCGCGCCGGTGGCCTGGTTCGGCGGTGTGCTCGGCGTCGGCACCGGGCTCCGCCCGTCCCAGGTGGCCAGCGCGGTGACGCCCGCTTCGTCGGGGAAGCGCTGCGCGCCGAGCGCGGGCTGCCCGACGAGCTCCGCGGGCTGCACGGCCGGTTCGACAGGGGCGCCCTGGGCGATCACCCAGTGCTGGAGGGTGCCGCGGACCAGTTCGGCGGTCGACGGACCCGGCCTGTTCAGTCCCTTGTGGACGGACGAGCGGAGCAACCCGTCGAGCAGGAACACCGACTGCTGGCCGATCGAGGTGGACCGGCCGCGGCCACCCAGGTGCTCGGCGAGCTCGCGCACCCCGTCCGGGTTGCGGCGCAGGATCCCCCGCTGCGACAGGAAGGTCCACGGGGCGCCCAGGGCGTCACCGGCGACCACGCCGAGCGCGCAACCGGCGAGCCGGTCCAGGCGGTCCAGTTCGGCGGGGACCTCCGCGGGCAGCTCGCCGTCGGCCTCGTTCGCGGCGACCAGCTGCGCGGCGCGCTCCGGGCCGAACGCCTCCTGCAGCAGCTTGTGCAGGCCCTCGGAAAGGTCGTTGGGCGTGTCGTCCTCGCCGTCGCGGAACTTGCGCCACGCGGCGAGCAGCCGCAGCTCCTCGTCGTTGAGGCCGTCGCCGGGATCCTCGTCCGCGGGGTCGGCGGGGGTCTCGGCCGGGGACTCGGGGACGGCCGGGGTTTCGGGAGCGGCCGGGGACTCGGGGACGGCCGGTGCGGCGGCGACCGGCGCCGCCGATGCGGGCGCTGCGGCCTCGCCCCGTTCCGCGGCCCGTTCGGGGGCGCTCGCCGCCGGTTCGGATGCGCTCCCCTTCGGCCCCGCCGAGGTCGCGGGCGTCGCCGCGGGCGCGCTCGCCGGGGGTTCGTCGGGCACGGCGGGGATGGGCGCCATCACCATGGTCTGCTCGGCCGCCTCCGGGGCGGGCCGCGCGGACTCGCGCTCCGGCTCCGCGGCGGCGCCGTCCGAACCCGCAGCGGCGGCGCCGCTCGAACCTGCAGCGGGGGAGCTGCCCGCCGGGTAGCGGCGCAGCCACTCCGGCACCGACGGCGGGTGCTCGCCGAACTCCTCGGTGGCGTCCCGCGCCAGCTGCTCGACGACCTCGCCGAGCTCCACCCGCTGCCGCCAGTTCTCCGGGATCGCGCTCGCCATGTGCGCGGTGCCCATGATGTTGCCGCAGATCGAGGCGGTCGCGTCGCTGTCACCGGAGTGGTTCGCGGCCAGCACGACCGCGTCGGTGTAGGAGAACGGGCGCGCCAGCGCGGCGCACACCGCGATGGCCAGCGCCTGCTCGCCGACCCGGCCGTCGCCGAGCCGGTGCTGGATCTGCTCCGGCGTCGGCGTGCCCTCGGTGGCCAGCTCGATCGCGCGGCGCAACGCGCTGGTGGTCTCCTCGTGCCCTTCCCAGCCGGACAGCTCGGTCAGCGCCCGGTCCACCGCCTCCGGCAACGACCGGCCGCCGAGCAGCTGCGCCACGATCACCGCGAGCGCTCCGGCGGGCAGGAACCCGCTCGGGTGCCCGTGGGTCAGCGCCGCGGTGGCCGCACCCACCCGGAACGTCTCGGCCGGATCGTCGGACCAGAACCCGGCGGGCGCCGCGCGCATCACGCCGCCGCAGCCCTTCGAGTCGTTGATCCGGTTCGTCAAGGTGCCCAGCCGCCCGCTGGTGGCGTAGCCGTGCAGCGCCTGCACGCAGGTGGCGCCGGGCGCGCGGCGCACGAACAGGCCCTTCTCCCGGATCAGCCAGCCATCCGGCGGCGTCATCGCGATCGGCCCGCCCGCGTCCTTCCAGTCGAAGCCCTGGGTGTGCAGCCAGCGCTGGTAGGCGTGCTGCACCTGCTGCGCCGGATCGGTCTCGTCGTAGAGCCTGCGGCGGATCGAGGCGCGGATGAGGCCGTCGGTGGTGAACAGGGTCAGCTGGGTGTCGTCGCTGATCGATCCGCCGGGGCGGTGCGCGTCGGCGAAGTCGACCACGCCCGCCGCGCCGTGCTCGGCGCGGATCTTCTCGATGGAGTCGTCCTCCACCGGGTAGCCGAGGGCGTCGCCGACCGCGCCGCCGAGCAGGCAGCCGAGGATGCGGGCGCCGCGTTCGGTGGCGGGCTCGGCGAGTTCGCGGGTGGTGGTGACCGGTGGCTGCTTCGCGGCCGGCTGCGGCGCACCGCCGGAGTTCCGGGTGGCCGGGCCGGACCGCGGCATCGCGATCCGCTCGGTCAGCGGCGCCGCCGGCTGCTGCGCCGCACCTCGGGCGTTCGCCGCGGCCTCGTCGGCGGATCCGGGCTCGGCGGTCTCGCTCCCGGCCGTGGTCCCGTCCTGCTCGGCGGCGCCGTCGCGGCCGTTCGAGGAGGTCGCGGGCCAGGAACCCATCGTGGGCAGCGGTGCGGCGGCCGGGGCGTCCGGCGCGGCCTGGTCGGCGGTGCTCCGCTCGGACTTCGCGTCCTGCTGGGTCTGCTCGTCCTGCTGGGTCTGCTCGGCTTGTTCGGGCTTCGGGGTCTGCTCGGGTTTCCCGGTCTGCGCGGGCTTCTCGGTCCGCTCCGGGGCCGAGTCCTGCTCGGGCTGCGCGTCCTCCTCCGAAGCCGCGCCGGCGTCCTCGGCGGTCCCATCGGGCACCGCCGGGGTGCGGCCACCGGGGGCGAGGCCCGTCGGTCCGTCCGAAGTGGACTCCGCGGGTTTCCCTGCCGTGGCCGGCTGCTCGTCGCCGCTGCGCGCGGCACCGCCCGGGATCGGGAACCTGGCCACCGGCGCCGACTCCTCCGGCACCGACTCCTCGTCCCGGATCGCGGGCTGCTCGGTGGTGCGCTCGGTCGCGCCCTCCCGCGCCGAGCCCGCGCCCTCCCGCGCCGAGCCTGGCTGCTCCGCGGTCTTCTCCGGCCCCGAGCTCGACTGCTCGCCGGTCTTCTCGGACCCCGAGCTCGGCGACTCGCCGGTCTTCTCCGGTGTCGTGCTCGGCGGCTCGCCGGTCTTCTCCGACGCCGCGCTCGGCGACCCCGCGGTGCCCGTCCGCGCCGCGCGCGGCAGCTCCGCCGGGAACTCCAGGTCGATCAAGTCCTTCGCCGCCGGGTACCGCTGCGCCCACGTCTCGTCGGTGCGCGGCTGCGGGCCGAACTCGACCAGCGCGTCCGCGGTCAACTTCTCGACGGTCTCCCGCTGCCCGAGGTCCCGCAGCCACACGCCGGGCAGCGCGGACGCACCGTGCCGGGCGCCGACGATCGCGCCGCAGATCGCGCCGGTCGAATCGCTGTCGCCGGAGTGGTTCACCGCGGCCATCACGGCCGGGCCGACGCCGTCGTGGCTCAGCGCCGCGCACACCGCGATGGCCAGCGCCTCGTGCCCGGTCCAGCCACCGCCGAGCAGGTCCTTGAGCTGCTCCGCGGTGGGAGCGCCCTGCGCGGCGAGGTCCTCGGCGACCAGCAGCAGCCGTTCGGTCTGCTGGTGCCCCTCGCACTCGGCGAGCAGCTCGCGGGCCAGGGTCAGCGCGTCCGGCAGCGACTCGCCGCGCAGCAGCCGGTGCACCAGCACCGCCAGCACCCCGGCGGGCAGGTAGCCGCTGGGCTTCGCGCAGGTCAGCGCGGCCCCCGCGGCGGCGAGCCGGAACACCTCGCGCGGGTCCTCGGACCACAGCGCGAACGGCGCGGCGCGCACCACGCCGGTGTTGTCGTCCGAGTCGTTGATCGGGCGCTGGAACGTGCCGGGGCGGCCGTGCGTGGCGAACTCGCGCAGCGCGGTGATGCACTCGGCGTTCGGCGAGCGCACCGCGAACAGGTCGCGTTCGGCGACGAGCCAGCCGGTCGGTTCCGGGTGCTGCTCGGCGAACGGGCCCGCCACGCGCGCCCACGCGTGGCCCTGGGTGTGCAACCAGCGCTGGTAGGCCAGCTGCACCGCGGGCAGTGGGCCGCCGGTGGCGCCGCCGCGGGTGGCGACGTGCCCGCGGATCAGCCCTTCCAGCGTGAACAGGATCAGCTGGGTGTCGTCGGTGAACTCGCCCGAGTGCTCGCCCGTGCGGTCGTAGTCGGTGATGCCGCGCTCGCCGAAGCGGCTGCGGATCTGCTCCACCGGGTAGGTCTCGACGGGGCCGCCGAGCGCGTCCCCGGCGGCCGCGGCCAGCATGCTGCCGAGGAACCGCTGCCCGTGGTCGCTGCTGATCGGGTCGGGGGCCTGCTGCGCGGCCCCGGGAACCTTCGCGGGCTGCGTGACGTCGGCGGGCGGTGCGGCGGGGGCGGCGCGCCCCC
>NZ_JAIUKB010000190.1:0-14484 GCF_020176785.1 Saccharopolyspora sp. 6V
CCCGGGGGGCCGGGGGGGGGCGCCCCCCCCCCCCCCCCCGCGGCCCCCCCCCCCCCCCCCCCCCCCCCCCCCCCCCCCCCCCCGGCACGTCCGATATCCGCTTTTACTCCACGTTCGTGTACTGGCCGACGATCGCCGCGGCGTCGCCGCCGAGGCTGACCGCGACGCCGACGTTCACCGGCACGACCGTGGTGACGTCGACGAGGCTGGTGGCCTCGCGGCGGGGCAGCAGCTCGGCCGACTGCCCGGCCAGCTCCAGTTCGTTCATGTCTTCTCCTCCTAGGTGGTGCCCGGCCGCGCGCCGACGGTTTTCCCCGGCGCGCGACCGGGAACTCGGTCAGGACAGGTCAGTCCTTCTGGCCGAGGTCGATGTCCTGGTTGGCGAGCGCCACGGCGTTGCACTCGCCGCTGATGGCGACCGCGGTGTTGGTGGCGTAGACGTCGGCCCAGTTCAGGCTGCCCAGGGCCTCGCGAGCGGGCAGCAGCTCCGCACAGGTCTCGAAGTTCACGATGTGCTCCAGATGTAGAGATGAGTGGAAGACGGCCGCGGCGGCGTCGCCGCGGGAGGTGACCCCGATATCCCCCATCGGGGTCACCAGGGCGGTCCGCAGGAGGACCGGGTCAGGTGGCTGGATCAGCCTTCCTGGCCGAGGTCGATGTCCTGGTTCGCGATCGCGACGGCGTCGCCCTCGCCGCTGATGGCGACCGCGGTGTTGGTCGCGTACAGGTCGGCGAAGTTGAACGAACCGAGGGCCTCGCGCGTCGGCAGCAGCTCGGCGGACAGTTCCAGCTCGGAGATCTCGAAAACGTTCACGGTCGTACTCCTCATCGAGTTGACGAACTTTCGAACCGCGGCCTCTTGCGCCGCTGGCCGGAAGTACGCCAGACCCGGCGTCACCGACCCGTCACCCGCCCGTCACGGTGCGCGCCGGGCACTCGCGTGGGCGACCGGTGGGGCCCGGCCCGTCACCTGGGGTGAAACCGCCCGTTGCGCAGGGGGAAGGGCGCCCCGGGGCCGGACGCGGAACGACCCGGCGACCGATGTGGTCGCCGGGTCGGGTGAATCGGGGCGGATCTTGCGGGTGGGGGCTCCCGCGCGGCGTCAGCTCGGCGCGGCGCCCGCTTCGCCGTCGGCGTCGAGGCCGTGCTCGATGGCGTAGCGGGCCAGCTCGACCCGGTTGTGCAGCTGCAGCTTGCGCAGCGTGGACTGCACGTGGTTCTCCACGGTGCGGTGCGAGATGACCAGCTTGTTCGCGATCTGCCGCGCGGTGAGCCCCTTCGCCACCTGCCGCAGCACCTCGGTCTCCCGGTCGGTGAGCTGCGGGGCCTGCGATTCGGCGCCCGGTGACACCGCCATCCGCCGGTACTCGCCCAGCACCAGCCCGGCCAGGCCGGCGGTGAACACGGCGTCCCCGGCCGCGGTGCGGCGCACGGCGTCGACCAGCTCGTCCACCGAGGCGGACTTGACCAGGTAGCCGGAGGCGCCCGCCTTCACCGCCTCCAGCACGTCGCTGTGCTCCCCGCTCGCGGACAGCACCAGCACCCGGGTCCCGGGGATCTCCTGGGTGATCTGCCGGGACGCGTCGACGCCGGAGGTGTCGCCGAGGTTCAGGTCCATCAGGACCACGTCCGGGCGCACGGTGCGCGCGATCCGCAGCGCGGACACCGCGTCCCCGCTGGTCGCGCGGATCTCGAAGCCGCGTTCGGCGAGATCTCGCGAAACCCCGTCGCGCCACATCGGGTGGTCGTCGACCACCATCACCGACACGTGCGGCTCGGTCATCCTTCTCCTCCTCCGCGCGGTGCCGGGTCGGCATCCCGGTCGTCCGATCGGTCCGGGTCCGCGGCGGGCGCCGTCCGCCGGGGGAACATCTTCTCGGCCACCGATCTCGCGCGTCCGCCCGCCCCCGCCGGGGCCGGGTGCGGATGCGGTAACCGGATCTCCCACTCGGTGCCTTCTCCCGGGGTGGTGTCCAGGGAGATCGTGCCGCCCAGGTGCCGGACGCGGCCGCGGATGGACTGGGCCACGCCCATCCGGCCTTCCGCGGCGGCTTCGGCCAGCCTGCCCGCGGCGATGCCCGGGCCGTCGTCCCGGACGCTGATCACGATCTCGTCCGGCAGCTCTTCGAGCAAGACCCAAGCGCGGGCATCCGGGCCCGCGTGCCGGTCCACGTTCTCCAGCGCCTCCCGCACGATCAGCAGCACGTCGGAGCCCATCGGCTCGGGCAGCCGCACGTCGGTGGCGGGGACGGACACCTGCACCTTGCCGGTGCGCAGCACCTGGAGCCGGGCGACGAGGTCCACCTCGCCCTCCGCGTCGTGCTCGGGCGGAGCGGTGGCGACCAGCGAGCGGAGCGCGATCTCCTGCTCCCCGGCGAGCCGGGCGAGTTCGGCGGCCTCCCCGCCGAGCTCGACGCCGCGGTTGCGCACCCGCGCCAGCACCTGCAGCACGCTGTCGTGGATGGAGCGGGCGAGCCGTTCCCGCTCGGCGGTCGCGGCCTCGGCGCGCAGCGCCTGGCTGAGCCGCTCGGTGGAGCGGCGGGCGGTGTCCGCGGCCAGCCCGAACAGCAGGCCCGCCCCGATCAGCAGCACCGCGTCCTGGAACATCAGCGGCGCGTAGACGTCCCGGATCGCGAAGTTGATCAGGGCGGAGACCGCGCCGGAGATCCCGCCGCCGATCCAGCCCCACTGCACGCCGGCCAGCGTCACCATCGACGGCTGCCACATGGTGATGACCGACGGCGCCAGTTGCCGCATCTGCTCTTCGGTCATGATCAGCTCGTTGCCGAGGAACAGCACCGAGATCAGCACCTGGTCCGCGAGCACCAGCGCGTTCGTCCGGCCCTCCCGCCGCCGGAACCGCCACACGGTGAACACGGTCCAGCCGATCATGACGAGGATCTCGACGACCGCGAGGGCCGGGCGCTGGTAGGCGGGGAACTGGATCGCGAACCACAGCACCGCGTACCCGAGTCCTACGGAGCGGAAGAAGTTGTGCGCGCGCCACAACGGCGAGCGCCCATCGGCCACCCGGACGCCTTGCGGCGCGGTGTTCTTCGACATCACGGCTGTTCCCTCCCGATCGACCATCCTGCCGTACCGATCGAGTTGCGTGAGCCGACGATCGGTGAACACGCTCGGTGTTTGTCATCACCGAGCGGATCTACCCGAATGGACCTGAGAGCCGGGTTTCCACGGTTGATCTAGTTGTGCCAGGCTCGGGAGTAGTAACCGATCCGGTACTTGGCTGCAGTGGGGCACCGCCATTCGCGCGTTTCCGGAAAAGTCGATCGGATCAATGACCGCTCGCCCGTCCGGGCGAGGAAGAGACGTGAGGAATCATGGCGCCGTGGCCCTTGTGGCGGCTCCGGGCACCCGCACTGATCCACGTGCTGCTCACCCAGGCCGCCGCCATCGGCCTGGTCCTCCCGGTGGTGCTGCTGAACTCGCCGCCGACGCGCACCGAGTGGTTCCGGTTCGGCATGCTCGGCGGCACCGCGGCCGCCGTCATCATCGCGACCTCGGTGACCATCCACCTGCGCAGCGGCGTGCGCCGGGACCCGTGGACCGTGCACATCGCCTACCTGGCGGCCGGTGGGCTCGTGCTGCCGCCGAACCTGCTGGTGCTGCTGCTGCTCGGCCCGGCGCTGCACGGGGTGCTGGAGGCGCGGCCCGATCCGCACCGCTGGCTGTTCGTCACCGCCTCCACGACGTTGGCGGTGTTCGCGGCCCGCTGGGTCATCGGCTGGGAGGACCCCCGGTGGGATCCGGCGTTGATCGTGCTCGCGGGGACGACGCTGCTGGCGGTGCGGGCGCTGCTGGTGGGGATCGGGCTGCGGCTGCGCGACCCGGGGGCGCCGCGCGAGGACGTGGTGGGCGAGCCGATCGACGTGCTGCTGGGCATCGTGGCGGCCTGCTTCGGCGGTGTGCTGGGGATGGCGGTGCTGCGCGAGCCGGAGGTCGCGGTGCTGGGCGCGCCGATGCTGGCGCTGCTGGACCTGGCGGGGCAGCTGCCGCACTGGCGGCGGTCGGCGCAGCGCGACGGCAAGACCGGGTTGGCGAACGCGCTGCACTGGGACCGGATGGCGCGGATGGAGCTGCGGCGGGCGTGCGCGCGGGACCGCGGTGCCGCGCTGCTGCTGCTCGACCTGGACCACTTCAAGCGGGTCAACGACGAGGTGGGGCACCTCGCGGGGGACGCGGTGCTGGCGGCGGTCGCGGTGATGCTGCGGGACAGCGTGCGCAAGGAGGACTTGGTGGGCCGGTTCGGCGGGGAGGAGTTCGTGGTGCTGCTCCCGCACGCGTGCCCGGAGGTGGCGCACGCGGTGGCCGAGCGGATCCGGTTGTCGGTGGCCGCGTTGTCGGTGCCGACCCGGGACACCATGGGGCGGCCGCGCGAGCTGACCGGCGTGACGGTGAGCGTCGGGGTATCGACCACCGCACGGTTCGGCTACGAGCTGCCCGATCTGCTGGTGGCCGCGGATGCGGCGCTGCTGACGGCGAAATCGTCGGGGCGGAATGCGGTGACGTTCGCCTGATCTCGGCTTTCGCGCACCATTCGCGAGCGGATTTCGGGGCGGTCCTCCGGAACGGGTCCGGGCCGGCGGGATGCACCCCTTTCCGGCCCGGACTCGTTTCGATTTTCGATCGTTCGCTCCCGATCAGCGGGAATCGGAATCGGGACCAGCCGAATCCGCGGGACCACCGGCCGAGGATTTCCCGGACCCGCCGTCGGAACGGCGTTCCGCACCGGACTCACCGGCGTCGTCCCGCTCCGCGCCGTCGGCCGCGGAATCCGGAGCCGGTGGTTCGGCCTCGTGCGGATCCGTCGCCTCCACCGGCGTCGACTCGTCCTCGCCTGCCGTCAGCGAGCGGATCGCCGAATTCAGCACCGCCACCACCGGAACCGCCAGCAGCGCGCCGACGATCCCGCCGAGCACCACGCCCGCGCTGATCGCCAGCACCACGGCCAGCGCGTGCACCTGCACCGCGCGGCCCAGCAGCAGCGGCTGCAGGATGTGGCCCTCCACCTGCTGGACCAGCAGCACGACCAGCACCACCAGCAGCGCGTTCACCCAGCCGCTGGTCACCAGCGCCACCAGCACCGCCACCGAACCGGAGGCCACCGCGCCGACGATCGGCACGAACCCGCCGAGGAACACCAGCGCCGACAGCGGCAGCGCCAGCGGCACCCCGATGAGCGTCAACCCGATGCCGATGCCGACCGCGTCGGCGACCGCCACCAGCGCCGTCGCCCGCACGTACCCGACCAGCGAGGCGAACCCGCGGATCCCGGCCACGTCCACCCGGCCCCGCACGTGCGAGGGCACCAGGCCGATCAGGAACAGCCACACCCGGCGGCCGTCGTGCAAGAAGAAGATCAGCGTGAACAGCGCCAGCACCAGGCCGGTGAGGAAGTTGCCGAACGTGGACGCCGTGGACAGCGCACCGCTGGTCAGCGCCGCCTGGTTCTCCTGCAACCAGCGGGCGGCCTGCCCCAGGTACTCGTCGATCTGCTCCTCGCGCAGGTGCAGCGGCCCCTGCAGCAACCAGCCCCGGATCTGCCCGAGGCTGCGCAGGATCTCCCGCTGCAGCTCGGGGAAGCCGTTGATGAACGCGTTGATCACGAAGGTCAGCACGCCGCCGACCAGCGCCAGCCCGCCGACGAGCACCACCGCCGTCGCGATCGCCCGCGGCACCTTCCGCCGCGCCAGCCAGGACACCGCCGGGGCGAGCAGCGCCGCCAGCAGCAGTGCGATGGCCACCGGGATGACCACGACGTAGAGCCTGCCCAACGCCAGGCTCAGCACGTACAACATGCCGAGCACGACCAGCAGGCGCCAGCACACGGCCGCCGTGACTCGCAGTACCCGCGGCACGTGGGCGGCGGCATCATCCGGTGGTGCGATCTTCGCGTTGCTCACCACGCCACCGTAGCCGCGACGAGGTCGTTCTCGGTGCGGTCGGCGCAATCCGGGCGCCGAGCGGATTTGTCACCCGATCCGGGGGTGTTGGGCGAGATCGCTAGGTCCGCGCTCCGCCTGCTGACAGAGTGCCCGTCGGCAGTGCACGTCGATCAAGCCGCCGAACGGCGCAACCGCGCCGGTCGAACGGAGGGTCGCTAGCGGACATGCAGCCCCGACGGAAAGTGGAACCGGACCAGCAGATGTCGGACAGCCTCCGAACAGCAGGCGGTGGCCGCGGATGGCGGCTGCTGGCCCGCACGCTGGTCGTCGCCGGAGCGGCGGCCGCGGGGAGTTCGGTCGGCTGGTTCGCCGGGAACGCCGGTGCGGACCCCGCGCTGGTCGACCTGCCCGCGGCGTCCGGAGGCGCCCACGAGTCCACATCGGACCGCGTCGCCGACCTCGTGCCCGACCTGCCCGCCGACCCCGCCGCGGCACCGGAACACCGCACCGCGGCACCGGAACACCGCGCCGCCGCACCGGAACACCGCACCGACCCGCCGGAGCGCGCGGACGACCTGCCGAGGCCGGTCCGCCAGGTGGGCACCGTCGTGCACCACATCGCCGAACCGCTGGCCCGCGCCGCGGAACCCGCGAGCGAGCCGGACGCCGCGAGCGAGCCGGACGCCGCGCCGCGACCTGACGAGTCCGAAGTGGACGCGCCGGACCCCGCCACCGATCCCGGCCAGTTCTCCCTCGCCGACCTCGCACCGCAGCACCTCGTCGGCCGCGTGGCGGAGGCGGAGCCGGTGTCGACCGCGCTGCACGGCGCGGGATCGCTGCTGCGCCCGGTGCGCGGCGCGCTCGTCCCGGAACCCGGGGCCGACCGGCCCGCACCGCTGGAGGGGTTGACCCGGCCGGTCGCCGACGGGCTCGGCAAGCTCACCGCCCCGCTGTGGCACGGCGTCAGCCCGGGCGCTCCCGCGCCGTCCGCACCTCCCGCGCCGCTGCCGGCTCCCGGGCCGGCGCCTGCCGAGCCGCGGCTCCCGGACCCGCCGGCTCCGACGGCCGGGGCGCTGCCCGCACCCGCGAACCCCGCGGCGGCGCCCGCCACCGGTTCCGCGGTGTTCACCGCGCACGGCACGAGCGAGGTGGCCGCCGCGCCCGCCGCGCCCGGCCACCGCGCACCGTGGTCGCCGGGCAAGGCCGTCACCACGCCGCCCGCCACCGGCACCGCCGGGCACACCTCCGACGGCAGCGGCGGGAACGGCGGCGTCGGCATGACCCGGCCGCTGCCCGCCGCCGCGGCCGGCCTCACCGCGCTGCGCTCGGCCGGCCGGACCGCCGACTCCGCGCTCAACGGCACCTCCGCGCCGTCCCCCGGCACCACCCCGGACTGAGCGAGCGCCGCGGCGATCCGCTCGCCGCGCTCCGAAGCGCACTCGTCCCAACGCCGCCGGACTGTGGTCAACGTCCGATGACGGCACCTCTCGAAACCATTGCTTTCCCCGCCCGAACGGGGAAATATCCGAAGGAGACCGCATGCAGACTTGGGCGAAGCGCGGCGTGCGTGCCGCGCTGGTCACCGGTGGTGTGCTGGCCGTGGGAACCACGATGGCCGCGGCCGAAGGCACCGGCCCGTCCGGAGACGGGGACCACGGCAGCCTGGGCACCCGGTACGACAGGTCACCAGCCGATCCGGAACGGGGAGGTTCCGTGCCGCCCGCGTTCGACGCCGACGACGCCCGGCCGCAGCTGGCGCACTCGTTCGCGGCGCACCGGAACGCCGACACCGGCCGCTACCGGGCGCTGGTGCTGACCGGGAAGATCGACCCGGTGCGCGACCTGCTCCCCGCCGTCGAGCACGACATGACGCAGGAGATCCCGGTCCTGCGCGACCTGGACCCCGCACGGCCGGACATGCAGCTCGCGGGCTGGGTCGGCGATCCGGCGACCGCGCGGCCCGCACCGGGCGACGGGCGGCACAGCCTCCGCCGCGGCGCCGAGGTGCGCACCCCGGCCGAAGGCTTCCACCGCTCGCTGAGCTGGGCGGGTCCGATCGGCGACATCGTCCGCGGCGGCCACGGCCACCCGGCCGAGGCGAAGGTGCCGGAGGTGACCGGCGAGCTGATCATCCCGCTGGTCGACCCGGCGACGGTGGACCCCGAGGACGGCATCGTCGCCCTGTGGGGCGGCGCGCTCGGCGGGGACGGGGCGGAGCGGGCGGCGCCCGCGGCTCTCGGTGCCGGACTGCTCGACTCGGCCGACGTCGACCTCACCTCCGGTGAGCTGCCCGGCCCGGACGTCCGGCTGCACGAGGTCCCGCCCTCGCTGCTCGTGGTCGCCCTGGCCGAGGCCCCGCACGTGCCCGCCGCCCGCTCCGAGCAGGTGGCGCTGCAGGTGCCCGGCGAGCATCAGGACCACCCGCAGGTGCCGCCGGCGCTGTCCGGGCCGCTCGTGCTGGCGCGCGACGGCGAACCGGTGCAGGTCCCGATGCCGCTCGGCGGCGAGCTGACCGCGTTCGGCGGCGGGCAGCTCACCGGCCCCACCGCGGGCAGGCTCACCGAGGCGCTGGGCGAGCTCGGCCCGCGGGCCGACGACCGGCCGACCGTGTCGTTCCTGGCCGCGGTCCCCCGGTTCAGCGCGACCCCGGAGGACGTGCCGGTGCGGGTGGACGTGCTCGACGAGCTGGACGCGACCACCCCGGAGCGGGACCGGATCCTGGCCAGCCCGCTGCCGCCGGAGCCGCGGGCCGCCGAACCGGTGGGCATCGAGCTGCCGGCCCTCGGCGCGCCCCCGTCGATCAACGCGGCGCAGGGGCACACCATCCCGATCCCGGGCCTCGCGGCCCAGCCGCGCGCGGGCAGGTCAGGCGGGGGTGGAGGAGATCTGCGGTTCGTCGGGTTCCGCGGTCCGCCTCCCGAGCCGGTGGGAGCGCCACAAGCCGTAGGCGTAGTAGGCCAGCAGCGCCAGCCCCAGGTACACGTACGCGTTGCCGACGAGGTGCTCCAGCGGGTTCCAGTGCAGTTCCCGGCCCTTGCCCTGCGGCACCTTCCACATCGGTCCGAGCGTGCACAGCGACGCCGCCAGCCCGGCGATCATCAGCAGCCCCCAGTCGGAGCGGCGCACCGCGGCTCCCGCCAGCAGCACCACCGCCGGGATCGCCCACACCCAGTGGTGCGACCAGGAGATCGGCGAGATCAGCAGCGACAGCAGTCCGTTGAGCGTCACCGCCATCGGCAGGTCCCGCTGCCGCAGCGCGTGCAGCATGCCCGCGACGGCCAGCGCCAGCACCAGCAGCGTCACCACGACGAGCACCATCGTCACGTTCCCGACGCCGAGCTTCGTCAGCGCCGAGCGCAGCGACTGGTTGCCCGCGTACACCGAGGCGTTGCCGGTGAAGGTGGGGCCGAAGGACACGTTGCCGGTGGCCATCACCTCCTGCGTCCAGTACTTCTTCGTGCCTTCGAAGGCGAGCACGAGTCCGATGAGGGCGGTCCCGGCGAAGCCGAGCGCCGCCATCGCGATCGGCTTGAAGTCCTTGCGCAGCAGGAAGAACAGCAGGAACGCGGCCGGGGTGAGCTTGATCCCGGCGGCGATGCCGATCAGCAGCCCGCGCGGGTACGGCACCTTCTGCCCCGGCCCGGTGCGCCACAGGCAGTCCACCGCGACCAGCGCCATCAGCACCAGGTTGATCTGCGCGTAGGTCAGCGTCTCCAGCACCGGTTCGGACAGCGTCGCCAGCGGCAGCACCACGCCGGTCCACAGCACGACCCGGTCCCGCTGCCCGCGCAGGAAGGTGGAGGCGCTGAGCACCAGGTACAGCGTCACCAGCAGCGCCAGGTGCGACACCAGCATGATGATCGACACGGCCGCCATCTTGGAGACCAGCCCGAGCGGCGCGAACAGGATCGCCGCGAACGGCGGGTAGATGAACGGCAGCTTCAGCCCGGACTCGGTCGCGGGCAGCGGGCCGTACATGTCCTTGCCCTGGAGCCAGGCGCGGGCGCCGAGCCGGTAGACCTCGCCGTCGATGTGGTCGTGCGGGCTGATCGTGGAGACCAGCAGCACGGCGAGCAGTTCGGCGACGCCGATGGCGATCAGCAGCCTGCGGTTCTCCCTGGCGAGGTCGCGCATCACCTCGCCGAAGGGTCGTCGCGCCGCGTCATCCGGTCCGCTCACCGCCACGAGGGTCACCGTCCTGGTCATCGATGCGGGGGTGCCGCCGATCTCAGGCGGCCGGGACCCAGCGTAGAGGCAGGCGCTGATCGGGCCGGAGCCCGGCGGAACCGGAGCGGCTCGGAGGGCGCACCGCAGTCGAAGATCATCCGCCTTATGGACGTCTCGTTTCCCGCATCGGGTGGCGCTTCGGGCTTGACCCGGGTAGTTGCTGACGCAGCGTCATTCGCGCTCGGTAAATACCACCATTACGGGTGGTAGTGATGCTCTTGAATTCAGGCCTCTCCGCAGAGGAGAGTCCAATGGACTGCTCCGTTTGGTGGGGAGGAGGGGCCGAATGAGTGTCCTCGACGTGACCGCGCCATCCCAGCTGCCGCCGATCTGGGACGAACTGATCACCGGACTGACCGTGGGCGTGCTGCTCACGGACGAGCGCGGCCAGGTGCTCGCCACCAACGACGTCGCCGCGGACCTCATGCAGCTGACGAAGTCCGATCTGCTCACCGGTGCGCGACCCAGCGGCTGGAAGGTGCGCGACGACACCGGTGCCGCGATGCCGGACTGGTCCGAGCTCGCCGGACAGGTGCTGCGCGCCGGCTCGCCGCTGTCCACCCCGATGGTCGTCGAGCGCGGTGGCCACCCCACCCGGCTGTGGGCGGACTACCACGCGGTGCGCGCGCAGGGGAAGCGCCGGGTGCTGATCCTGCTGCAGGCCGTGCAGACCGACGTCGGGCACAGCCGCGGCCTGCTCGACCCGCTCACCGGGCTCCCGGGCCGGGCGCTGCTGCTGGACCGCCTGGAGCAGTCCCTGGTGCGCGCCCGCACCCGCGGCATGCTCACCACGCTGGTCCTGCTCGACGTGCACCGGCTGGCCGCGTTCAACACCGAGCACGGCTTCGCCCGGGGCGACGAGCTGCTCGGCACCCTCGCGGGCCGGCTGCGGCAGGGCATGTCCGACGAGCACACCGTCGCCCGGTACGGTGGCGACGAGTTCGCGCTGGTCGCCGACCACCCCAACGGCAACGGCGAGGCCATCGCCCAGCAGGCCCGCCGGATGGCCAGCTGGCCGATGCGGATCGGCCCCACCCGGGTCCGGCCGAACCTGCGGGTCTCCTGGGTGACCACCAACGGCAACGCCACCGCGCACGCGGTGCTCTCCCGCGCCGAGCAGCAGCTCCAGCGCTGAACGTCCCCGCCGGGCCGCGGCGGGGGGGGCACGGCGCATCAGCGTTCGACGTCGCCCGAGATGAAGTCCTCGACGGCCTGGTAGGCCTCCGAGTCCGAGTACTGCTCCGGCGGCGACTTCATGAAGTACGAGGACGCGGACAGGATCGGTCCGCCGATGCCGCGGTCCTTCGCGATCTTGGCGGCGCGCAGCGCGTCGATGATGATCCCCGCCGAGTTCGGCGAGTCCCACACCTCCAGCTTGTACTCCAGGTTCAGCGGCACGTCACCGAACGCGCGCCCCTCCAGCCGGATGTAGGCCCACTTGCGGTCGTCCAGCCACGGCACGTAGTCCGAGGGGCCGATGTGCACGTTGCGCTTGCCCAGGTCGCGCTGGACCTGCGAGGTCACCGACTGGGTCTTGGACTTCTTCTTCGACTCGAGCCGCTCGAGCTCCTTCATGTTCAGGAAGTCCATGTTGCCGCCGACGTTGAGCTGCATCGTGCGGTCCACGTGCACGCCGCGGTCCTCGAACAGCTTCGTCAGCACGCGGTGCGTGATGGTGGCGCCGACCTGCGACTTGATGTCGTCGCCGACGATCGGCACGCCGGCCTCGGTGAACTTCGCGGCCCACTCCGGGTCGGAGGCGATGAACACGGGCAGCGCGTTCACGAACGCCACCCCGGCGTCGAGCGCGGCCTGCGCGTAGAACTTGCCCGCGTCGTCGGAGCCCACCGGCAGGTAGGAGACCAGCACGTCGACCTCGGCGTCGCGCAGCGCCTGCGCCACGTCGACCGGCGCCTCGTCGGACTCCTCGATCGTCTCGCGGTAGAAGCGGCCGAGCCCGTCGAGGGTGCGGCCCCGCTGCACGGGAACGCCCAGCGGCGGGACGTCGGCGATCTTGATGGTGTTGTTCTCGCTGGCCACGATGGCCTCGGAGAGATCCCTGCCGACCTTCTTGGCGTCCACGTCGAACGCGGCCACGAACTGCACGTCGCGCACGTGGTACTCGCCGAACTGGACGTGCATCAGGCCGGGGACCCGGGTGTCCGGGTCGGCGTCGGCGTAGTACTGGACGCCCTGCACCAGCGATGCCGCGCAGTTGCCCACGCCGGCGATCGCCACTCGAACCGCGCCCTCGCGGCGGTCTGTGCTCATGGCAGGGTCCTCCTTGTAGGTCATGTGTTGTCCTTCTCCCCGCTCGCCGGTGCCCCGGAGGTCCCGGGGTCGCGCGAGCAGCCGGATCGGCCGGATCAGGCCCGGCCGGGCCGTGGTCTGGAAGTGGCCCGTCGCGCGGACGATGCGCGCGGGTCGTGGGGGGGGGGGGGGGGCGGCCCCCGCCTGGGCAAGCCGACGACCGGTGCCGATCGGTCGCCGCGGGTTCCCGCCACCCGCGACTCCCGGAACGCGCACCGGTGCCCTCCCCGACAACCGCCGGGGAGGCCGCGCTGTTCCCGCGGATCGGGCGGATCCGCCGCGCGGCGCCCGAATCGTCCGATCGGCCTCCGTGGGACCGATCACCTTCCGGCGGTGCGGTCCGGCGAGCGGGGGACGAGCGGCCCGTCCGGTACCGGGACCATCGGCGCCTCCGGGTTTCAAGATCAACCCGGGGTGCGGGCGCGCGGCGGCCGTCCGGTAGAACATCCCGCAGCGAGATCCCCGGCCACCTCGGTCGCCGGAGGGGAGTCGCCGCAGTTCGGGCCCGGTGCACCGGGTGCGCTGCGGGAAGCCGGGCATGGCGAGTTCGCGCATCCGCACCTCCCGCGCTCGAGCCGTCCCCAGCCGTACTTGCCCGAGAAAGGAGTATATCTTCGGCGCTTCCCCGGTCCTCGCAGGTCGAGACCAACCGCGCTGCTCACGACACCGCAGGTCACGCGACGGAAGCGGTCGCTGCCCCTAACGGCGCATGGAGCACCGGCATCGGACACGTACCCTGTTCCTCGTGCGGACCCAACGGCAAGTGGTGGATTACGCGTTGCAGCGCAGGTCGCTGCTCGCGCAGGTCCACTCTGGCCGAGTCGGGGTGATGGAGGTCTGCGACGCGAACCCGTACCTGTTGCGGGCGGCGAAGTACCACGGCGAGCCCAGCGAAGTGACCTGCCCGGTGTGCCGGAAGGAGCCGCTCACGCTGGTCTCGTGGATCTTCGGCGAGGAACTCAAGCACGCATCGGGATCGGCTCGCGGTCCCGATGAGCTGGAACGGTTGGCGGCCTTGTTCGCGGAATTCACCGTGCACGTCGTCGAAGTCTGTCGGACGTGCAGTTGGAACCACCTGGTGCAGTCGTACGTCCTCGGGACCGGTGACTTGAACAACCGCCGCCCCCGGCGCAAGACTGCGGCCGAGTGAACCGGTCGTGAGAACGAGCAGCACCGCCCCGCGCGAAGCGGGGTCACCCCGACGTGAATGCATCACCTGGCGTCGCACGACGCCTGTCCTGGAGGCCAACTCGTGAACGACGAGCGTGACGACCCAGCTCGTGGCCGCCACTCCCGGCAGCCCGAAGGTCGCAATCCCGGTTCCCCCGACGACCGGGCCACGCCCCCCTCGTCCCGGCAGCAGGGTCCGCGTCCGCAGGGCCCCCCGCCTCCGGGCGGCACCCCGCCGGGTGGTCGGCCTGCCGGACCGCCGAACCCCGCGAACCAGCCGCCCGCCGGGCAGCGACCCGGTGCGCAGCAGCGCCCGCCGGGTCCGCCGCCGGGCGCCCCGCCGAACCCGCCGCCGCAGAACCCGGGCCAGCAGGGTCCCGGCCAGCAGGGTCCAGGGCAGCAGCGCGCCGCCGGGCCGCCGCCCGGACCGGGTCAGGGTGCGGGACCGTGGCCCGGGGAGGGGACGCGCCAGCAGCAGCCGCCGGGTCGTCCGCGGCAGGGCGGCGACCAGCCGAACTGGCCGGGCGACGGCCAGCAGCCGCGCGGCGCGGACCAGGACGCCGAGGCGCCCTCCGAGAAGACCGGTGCGTGGGTCCCGTCGTTCGACGACGAGGACGACGCCCCGACCGGGAAGCGCGCCGCCGACTCCGGCGGCGGTCGCAAGCTCGACCTGCCGACCTCGTTCACCCAGGCACCGCCGCCCGCGGCGGACCAGCGCACCCAGCGCCAGCCCGGCCCCGGCCAGCAGGGACCGGGCCAACAGGGAGCCGCGCAGCAGGGCGCCCCCGCGACTCCGGACGAGCAGAGCACCCAGCAGTTCAGGCCGCCGCAGCGTCCCGGCCAGCAGCCCACCCGCCAGGTGCCCCCGCCG
>NZ_JAIUKB010000191.1:0-14196 GCF_020176785.1 Saccharopolyspora sp. 6V
TAGCCCTGCTTGCCCGCGCCCCCCCCATGCACCCGGCCGGGGGTAACCCCCCCGCATGGGGGGCGCCCCCCGGGGGGTACCCTGGGGGGGGGGGCCCCGGGCACCCCGGGCCCCCCACCGATCGACACCGGCTACACGACCAGGCTCAGCAACACCGCCATCGCGAACCCGGTGACGGACAGGATCGTTTCCAGCACCGTCCAGGTCTTGAGCGTGTCCTTCGTCGAGATCCCGAAGTACCGGGAGATGATCCAGAACCCCGCGTCGTTGACGTGCGAGGCGATGATCGAACCGGCGGCGATGGCCACGGCGATCAGCGCCAGCTGCGGCTGCGAGTACCCGAGCCCGGCCACCAGCGGCGCCACGATCCCGCCGGTGGTCACGATCGCCACGGTCGCCGAGCCCTGCGCGATCCGCAGCCCGGAGCTGATCACGTACGCCGAGGCGATCAGCGGCAGCCCGGACGCCTCCAGGGTGCCGGCGAGCGCTTCGCCGACACCGGTCTCGGCGAGCACCTTGCCGAAGAACCCGCCCGCGCCGACGACCAGCAGGATCATGCCCAGCGGCCGCAGCGCGGTCGAGGTCAGCGTCGCCAGGTCCGGCCCGGTCAGCCCGCGCTTGGTGCCCAGCAGCCAGAACGCGATCAGCACCGCGATGGTCAGCGCCACCACCGGGTTGCCCAGGAACGTCAGCACGTCCAGCGCCGCCCCGGGCGGCAGCGTGATGCTGGCGAACGTCCCGCCGAGGATCAGCAGCATCGGCAACCCGATGACGAGCGCGACCACGCCGAGCTTCGGCTCGTCGCCGGGAGCGGAGCCGAGTTCCGCGGGCGGCGCGGTGTCCGGCACGTCCACGTGCAGCCGCTTGCCGATCCAGGCGGGGAACAGCACACCGGAGACGACGAACGCGGGGATCCCGCACGCCAGCCCCATCAGGATGACCCAGCCGAGGTCTACGCCGAGCAGCCCGGCGGCCACCACCGGCCCGGGGTGCGGCGGCAGGAACGCGTGCGTCATGGACAGGCCGGCGACCAGCGGCAGGCAGTACAGCAGGATCGACCGCCCGCCTTGGCGCGCCGCGCTGTAGACGAGCGGCGCGAGCACGAAGATGCCGATGTCGAAGAACACCGGGATGCCGAACAGCAGCCCGGACAACCCCATCGCCAGCGGCGCCCGGTTCTCCCCGAACGCGGCCAGCAGCCTGCGGGTGAGCAGCTGCGCGCCACCGGAGGCCTCCAGCACGGCACCGAGGACGGCGCCGAGCCCGACGATGGCGGTGATGTGCCCGAGGATGCTGCCGAAACCGCTCTCCAGCAGGGATTCGCTGCTCTTCTGCGCGGAACCGACGAGGTCGGTGACGGGCACTCCGGCGACGAGCGCCAGCAGCAGCCCGGTGATGATCAGGGCGATGAACGGTTCCACCCGGAACCGGATGATCATCAGCAGCAGGGCGGCGATCCCCGCCGCGCACAACGTGAGCAGACCCGCGGTGTCGTGCTGCAACCAGTGCACTAAACCATCCACAGTGGACTCCCTTGTGGTGTCAAGGTGTGCGGCGCACCGCACGGCCGGGCAGCGCGCCGGTGCGCCGCCCGGAGTCGAGGACCGGCACCCCGTTGACCAGCACCCGGTGCACGCCCGTCGCGGTGCTGCGCGGCCGGTCGAAGGTGGCGGTGTCGGCGATGGTGTCCGGGTCGAACAGCACCAGGTCGGCGATCGCGCCTTCCCGGACGCGGCCGCGGTCCGGCAGCCGGAGCCGGTCGGCGGGACGCGAGGTGAGGTGCCGGACGCACTCCTCCAGGCTCAGCACGCCCAGTTCCCGCACGTAGTGCCCCAGGTAGCGCGGGAACGTCCCCCACGCGCGCGGGTGCGGCCGGTCGCCGACGAGCAGCCCGTCGCTGCCGCCGGTGTGCGCGGGGTGGCGCATGATCGCGCGGACGTTCTCCTCGTGCCCCACGTGCATCAGGCAGGAGGTGCCGAGCCGCTCCGAGAGCAGCACCTCGAAGAACACCTCGGCGGGCGTCGTGCCGGTCCGCCGCGCCGATTCGGCGATGCTGAGCCCGACCAGGTGCCCGTTGCGCTCGGCGTCGCGCACCCCGTTGATCTCGATGGCGGACCAGTCGATCGGCACCCCGTGGCAGCCGTCGGAGCCGCTGACCTCCATGTCGTGCCGGATCCGCACCCGCAGCTCGGGGTCGCGCAGCCGCTCCAGCGTGGCCTCCACCCCGCCTTCGGCGACCCAGCTCGGCAGCAGCGCGTGCAGCGAGGTCGCGCCCGGCAGGTACGGGTAGCTGTCCAGCGTGATGTCCGCGCCCGCGTGCAGCGCCGAATCCACCAGCCCCAGCAGGTCCCCGGCCCGCCCCCGGTTGACCTCGAAGTTCATCGTCGCGTGCGCCAGGTGCAGCGGGCAGCCGGACGCCCGGCTCACCTCGATCATCTCCGCGTAGGCGGTGAGCGCGCCCGCCCCGTAGCTGCGGTGGTGCGGGCTGTGGAACCCGCCGTGCGCGGCGACCACCCGGCACAGCTCGGTGAGCTCGGCCTCCGAGGCGTACATGCCCGGCGTGTAGGTCAGCCCGGAGGACATCCCCACCGCGCCCTCGTCCAGCGACTCCGCCAGCACCCGCCGCATCCGGTCCAGCTCGGCCCCGGTGGCGGGCCGGTCGTCGTGGCCGACGCACAGTATCCGCAGCGTCCCGTGCGGCACCAGGTAGGCGGCGTTGACGGCGATCCCGGCGTCGAGCCGGTCCAGGTACTCGCCCACGCCGCGCCAGTTCCAGTCGAACCCGGGCGGATCATCGTTCCACCCGGCGATCTGGGCGCGCACCGCGGCCAGCGTCGCGTCGTCGACCGGCGCGTAGGACAACCCGTCCTGGCCGAGCACTTCCAGCGTGACCCCTTGCGAGACCTTCGCCAGGTGGTCCGGTTCGGCGAGGATCTGCAGGTCGGAGTGCGAGTGCATGTCGATGAAGCCCGGCGCGAGCACCAGCCCGTCCGCGTCGACGACCTCCCGCCCGCCGAGCGTCCCGGGAGCGGTGATCTCGGTGATCCGCTCGCCCGCCACCGCCACGTCGGCGCGGTAGCGGGGCGCCCCGCTGCCGTCGACGACCGTCGCGCCCTCGAAGACCCCGTCCATCCCGACCTCCGCAGGTTCAGAAGAAGGTGTGCACCAGATCGACCACGCTGTCCCCGTCCACGACCGGGATCAACCGCCACTTGTCGAAGACCGTGCACGGGTGCGACAACCCGAACCCCACCCAGTCGCCGATCCGCGGCCCGTCCTCGGGGACGCGCAGGAACGCGTGCTGGTCGGCGAGCGAGGTGACCGCGCACCCGGTCAGCTCCCGCACGACCCCGTCCGCGCCGCGCACCACCTGCGGTTCGGGCAGGTCCTGGTCGAACGACACGTCCCGGCGGCCCAGCGTGGCCAGCGCCAGCCCGGGCTCGGGCCGGGAGGTGACCTGCGCCCAGACCCGCATCGCGGGCCGGAACGGCGACTCGTCCCCGGCGAGCCGGTGCGCCCGGCCGAAGGGGGAGTTGCGGCGGTACAGCCCGTCGTCGTGCGTCAGGTAGGCGCCGCTGCGCAGGACCGGCAGCACCCGGGCGCTGGTGGGCCACGGCGCCGCGAGGGATTCGGCGACCTGGTCGAAGTAGGCGCTGCCGCCGCCGGAGACGATGATCTCCGCGGTCTCGAACAGCCCGGCGCGCTCGACCTCGTCGACGAGCTCCCGCAGCCGGGCCAGGTAGTCGTCCACGGTGGCCAGGGCGTCGTCCCCGGTGCCGTGCGCGGCGGCGCCCTCGTAGCCGGCGACCCCGGCCAGCCGCAGCCGCGGGCTCGCCGCGACGGCCCGCGCCACCTCGACGCCCCGCTCGACCGACCGCACCCCGGTCCGGGCGCCTTCCCAGCCGAGCTCGACCAGCACGTCCAGCGGACGCTCACCGGTCCAGGAGGCCGCCATCAGCTCCACCCCGGCCACCGAATCGGCCCAGCAGCTGAACTCGAACTCCGGGTCCCGGTCCAGCTCGCCGCTCAGCCACCGCAGCCCGTCCGGGTCCAGCAGCTGGTTCGCCAGCAGCACCCGCCGCACCCCGAACGCCCGGTACACCCGCAGCTGCGCGACGTTCGCCGCGGTGATGCCCCAGGCGCCGTGCTGGAGCTGGCGCTGGAACAGCCGCGGCGCCATCGTCGTCTTCCCGTGCGGGGCGAGCAGCACCCCGTGCCGCTGGCACCACCGGGCCATCGTCGAGAGGTTGTGCTCCAGCGCGGGCTCGTCCAGCACCAGCACCGGGCCGGTGAACCCCGAGCCGGACAGCGTCGGCCGGGTCGCCAGGAACTCCGCCGCGGTGCTGCCGGACGCCCCGCTCGGCAGGCCCTTGTACCGCCAGTCGAGCACGTCCTGCCGCAGGGCGGACACGGCCTGGTCGTCGATGCCGGGAGTGGTCGGGGACAAAGCGCCTCCAGTGCGACGAGCGCGAAGTGATCGGGAGATGATAGGCCCACCGGAGGCGCGGTGGTCCAGACGAATTCCGCGCCGCCCGCCAGACCGCCCGAGCGCAGGAGGAACCATGCCCAGGCAGATCATCACCAGCGACGCCGCACCCACCCCGCCGCCGCACATCCCGCTGTCCCCGGGCGTGCGCAAGGGCGGCATCGTGCAGGTCTCCGGGCAGACCCCGGTCGACCCGGCCACCGGGGAGATCGTCGCCGGTGGCGTGCCGGAGCAGACCGAGCGCGCACTGCGCAACGTCATCGCCGTGCTGGAGGCCGCGGGCGCCGGCCTGGAGGACGTGATCATGCTGCGCGTCTACCTGACCGACGTCTCCCAGTTCGCCGAGATGAACGAGACCTACGCCCGCGTCGTCGGCGAGCCCTACCCGGCCCGCACCACGGTCTACGTCGGCCTGCCCGCGGGACTGCTCGTCGAGATCGACGCCCTCGCCGTCCTCGGGGACTGACCGGGCGGGTTGCTCCGTTCCGGGGACCAGCCGCGCTGAAGGCCGCGCGGGCCTCCCGGAAGCCGGTCGCGGCCGGACGACCGCTCACCGCACCCGGCCTTGACAACCGGGTGCGGTGCTCGGAGGGTGTCGATCAGTCACCCGGTCCGTCCGGCCCTGGCCGGCGCGGTTGGTCAAGGAGGGCGTGCATGACCACGTTCGGCGACCTGGACGGCCGGCTCGCGCAGGGCTGGGGCGGGCGGAAACCCAACGGCTGCCGGGTGATCGTGGTGCTGGCCCGCCGCGGTGGCACCACCGCCGCCGGATTGCTCACCACGCTCACGGTCCCCACCGAGCGGCTCGCGCCGATCCTGGTCTCGGTCGGCGACGCGCCGCACGCCTGCGTGGCCGTGCAACCGCCGACGCTGCTCGTCGGGCACGAGGTGGCCGCCTCCGGCCGGACCGCGGCGCTGATCCTCGGCGCCTGCCAGGTCGGCACCGCGCAGGGCGTGCTCGACTCGGTGGCCGAAGGCCTGCTGGAACCCGACCAGGAGACGATGGTGTTCGTCTCGCTGTGGCTGGACCACGACGCCGACGACGAGACCGCGGTCCGCTACTCCGCGCGGGAGGCCGTCGGCGAGGCGGTCCGGGACGCGGTCACCGGGCACACCAAGGAGCAGGTGCGCGGCCTGGTCGACGACCGGGACCGGCTCACCCACCCCTACTACGGGGGGAGCTGACCGGGGTCAGTGCACCGGGCCGGTGTACTTCTCGCCGGGCCCCTGGCCGGGCGCGTCGGGCACGGCGCTGGCCTCGCGGAACGCGCGCTGCAGGCTCTGCAGGCCGTCCCGGATCGGCGCGGCGTGCAGGCCCAGGTACTCGACGGAGGCGGTGACCAGGCCGGCCAGCGCGGTGATCAGCCGCCGCGCCTCGTCCAGGTCGCGGCTCGGCGCGGTGTCCGGGTCCTCGTCGCCCAGGCCGAGCTTCTCGGCGGCGGAGGACATCAGCATCACCGCGGCACGGCTGATGACCTCGACGCTGGGAACATCCACGAGCTCGCGGACGTTGGTGCCGAAGTCCGCCTCGGCGGGCGAGCTCGATCCCGAGCCCTGCTCCGGAGTGCTTTCGGGGGGCGGGGTCGGCTGCGCTTCGTTCACGACTGGTACCCTGACATGAGCGACCAGCCCCCGCGCAGTCGGGGGCGGCAAAGTGGAGCCCCGCTCCCACCCGTGCAGCCGACTCTCAGGCCGCCGGGTCCGGTCCCACCGGCGGTACGCCGGTGGTGCGAGCGGTATTGCGGTACCGGTTCGATCGGTAGGAGTAGGGTCTCGCGGTTCCGGTGCATCCGGAATTCCCGCGGGACTACTGCACGTCCAGGGGCGAGCTTCACGCGCCGAGGCTGCAGAACGACCGAAGCATCGAACCGAGGAGGCCCCATCAGCACGGAGACGCGCATCAACGACCGCATCCGCGTGCCCGAAGTCCGCTTGGTCGGACCGAACGGCGAACAGGTCGGCATCGTCCGCATCGAGGACGCGCTCCGCCTGGCGCAGGAAGCGGATCTGGACCTTGTCGAGGTCGCCCCGCAGGCGCGCCCGCCGGTCTGCAAGCTCATGGACTACGGCAAGTTCAAGTACGAGAGTGCGCAGAAGGCTCGCGAATCGCGCCGCAACCAGCAGCAGACCGTCATCAAGGAGCAGAAGCTCCGGCCGAAGATCGACCCGCACGACTACGAGACGAAGAAGGGTCACGTCACCCGCTTCCTCGGTCAGGGTCACAAGGTCAAGGTGACGATCATGTTCCGCGGTCGTGAGCAGTCGCGTCCCGAGCTGGGCTTTCGTCTGTTGCAGCGGCTGGCCGACGACGTCGCCGAACTGGGGTTCATCGAGGCCAACCCGAAGCAGGACGGCCGGAACATGATCATGGTCCTGGCGCCGCACAAGACGAACAAGACCAAGCCGAAGGCGACCGCGTAAGGCCACCGGACGCATCGGGTGCCGCCCCGGCCGATCGAGCCGGGGCCCCGCCGATGCCTGGTCGGTTGCCGGCGCCGGTCGGGTGCAAGGGCCGATCAGGTCCGCCGTGGAGTCCGCTCCGCGGCGGACCCCGTATGAGAAGGATTGAGAGATGCCGAAGAACAAGACCCACAGCGGGACCGCGAAGCGCTTCCGGGTCACCGGCAGTGGCAAGCTCCGCCGCGAGCAGGCGGGCCGTCGCCACATCCTGGAGAAGAAGTCCAGCCGGGTGACCCGTCGCCTGGAGGGCACCGAGGCCGTCGCCAAGAACGACGTCAAGCGCATCAACAAGCTCCTGGGCCGCTGAGCCCGGCGCCGCGCAATGCGGCGCTCAGGCTCTCCAGCGCTCCCAGCCCCCCAGGGCGGTCCGCCGCCCCCGATGAGATCGACAGGACGGACCCGTGGCACGCGTCAAGCGGGCAGTGAACGCCCAGAAGAAGCGCCGCAGCATTCTCGAGCAGGCCAGCGGTTACCGCGGCCAGCGCTCCCGGCTGTACCGCAAGGCCAAGGAGCAGACGCTCCACTCGAACGTCTACGCCTACCGCGACCGGCGCGCCCGCAAGGGTGAGTTCCGGAAGCTGTGGATCACCCGCATCAACGCGGCGACCCGGCAGAACGGCCTCTCCTACAACCGCTTCGTGCAGGGCCTGAAGGCCGCCGACGTCGAGGTGGACCGGAAGATCATGGCGGACCTCGCGGTCCGCGACCCGCAGGCCTTCGCCGCGCTGGTGGACGTCGCCAAGAAGCACCTGCCGGAAGGTGCGGCCTGATCACCGAGGGCACGCACGAGCAGCAACGGCCCGGGACACCTCCGCTGACGGAGCGATCGTCCCGGGTCGTTGTCGCGCGCAAGCTCACCCGCCGCGCCGGCCGGGACCGGGCGGACGCCTTCCTCGCGGAGGGCGCGCAGGCGGTCGGCGAGGCGCTCGCCGCGCACGCCGCGGGACGGGCCGAGGTGCGCGCGCTGTTCGCCACCGAGGAACAGGCGGCGAAACTGCCCGAGGTCGACGTTCCGCTGCACGTGGTGACCGACCGGGCCGCGGCTTCGCTGTCGGAGACCGTCACCCCGCAAGGGCTGGTCGCGCAGTGCGCGCTGCCCACCACGACACCTGCCGAGGCGTTGGCCGAGCGGCCGCCGCTGGTGGCGGTGCTGCTGGGCATCTCCGACCCGGGCAACGCCGGGACGGTGGTGCGGGTCGCCGACGCCGCGGGCGCGGGGGCGGTGCTGTTCGCGGGCGACACCGTGGACCCGTACAACGGCAAGGCGGTGCGCGCGTCGACGGGCAGCGTGTTCCACCTGCCGGTGGCGCGGGACCGGGACGCGTCGGCGGTGCTCGCGGCCTGCCGCGCCGCGGGCCTGCGCCTGGTCGGCGCCGACGGGTACGCCGAGGGCGACCTGGACACGGCGTCGGTGGCCGGGGAACTGGCGGCTCCGACGGCGTGGGTGTTCGGCAGCGAGGCCCACGGCTTGCCGCCGGAGGTCCTCGCCGAACTGGACGCGACGCTGCGGGTGCCGATCTACGGCGGTGCGGAGAGCCTGAACCTGGCCACCGCCGCCGCGGTCTGCCTGTACGCCTCCGCGCGGGCCCAGCGGCACCGCGGGTAGTCGACCCTCGCGCAGGTGAACACGCCCAGGAACGCGGCTGCGCGAAAAGCGCTCGACCGGGTCGCTTAGACTCGAACGGCTGCGGCACGCATCCGCAGGTCACCCAGCAGGTGCAGGCCCATCGGGAGCCCGGTGGGCGGGCCGGACGAAATGGTCATGCCGGGCGGGTCACGCCGTGCTTGTCACGCCTGACAAGTGTCGCCTGACGAATGACGGGAGTCATGCAGTAACGATGTCTGGAGCCAACGACTCGTACGACCCCAAGGAGGTCGCCGCGCTCGCGCCGGAGACGCTCGACCGCGCCGTCGTCGAAGCCCGCAAGGGGTTCGAGGAGGCCGCGGACCTCGACGAGCTCGCCGCCGCGAAGCCCGCGCACCTGGGGGAGCGTTCGCCGCTGCTGACGGCCCGCCGGGAGATCGGCGCGCTGCCGCCGAAGGCCCGGTCCGAAGCGGGCAAGCGCGTCAACGAGGCCCGGCAGGCGATTCAGAGTGCGTTCGACGAGCGCCGCGCCGTGCTGCAGGCCGAGCGCGACGAGAAGGTGCTGCGCGAGGAATCCGTGGACGTCACCCTGCCCTCGGGCCGGGTCCCCGCGGGCGCCCGGCACCCGATCACCCAGCTCACCGAGCACGTCAGCGACGTGTTCGTCGCGATGGGCTGGGAGGTCGCCGACGGCCCCGAGCTCGAAGCCGAGTGGTTCAACTTCGACGCGTTGAACTTCGGCAAGGACCACCCGGCGCGCACCATGCAGGACACGTTCCACGTGGGCCCGGAGGACTCGGGGCTGGTGCTGCGCACGCACACCTCGCCGGTGCAGATCCGGTCGATGCTGAGCCGCGAGCTGCCGGTGTACCTGGTGTGCCCGGGCCGCACGTTCCGCACCGACGAGCTCGACGCCACCCACACCCCGGTGTTCCACCAGGTCGAGGGCCTGGCGGTGGACGAGGGCCTGACGATGGCGCACCTGAAGGGCACGCTGGACGCGTTCGCCCGCGCCATGTTCGGCCCGGAGTCGGTGACGCGGCTGCGCCCGAGCTTCTTCCCGTTCACCGAGCCCTCCGCGGAGCTGGACGTGTGGTTCCCGCAGAAGAAGGGCGGCGCGGGCTGGGTCGAGTGGGGCGGCTGCGGCATGGTCGACCCGAACGTGCTGCGCGCCTGCGGCATCGACCCGACCAAGCACACCGGGTTCGCGTTCGGCATGGGCCTGGAGCGCACCCTGCAGTTCCGCAACGGCATTCCCGACATGCGCGACATGACCGAGGGCGATGTGCGGTTCACCGAACCGTTCGGCATCGACTCCTGATCACCGTCCCGCTGCGAGAGAGAAGGACCTGAGCAAGTGCGGATTCCGGTTTCCTGGCTGGCCGAGCACCTGGAGCTGCCCGCGGACACCACCGCCGACACGCTGGCGGAGGCCTTCGTCCGGATCGGGCTGGAGGTCGAGGAGGTCGCCCACCTGTCGCAGGTGAGCGGCCCGCTGGTGGTCGGCCGCGTGGCCGAGATCGAAGAGCTCACCGGCTTCAAGAAGCCCATCCGGTTCTGCCGGGTGGAGGTCGGCGACGACGAGGACGGCGAGCGGCTCACCCAGGGCATCGTGTGCGGCGCGACGAACTTCACCGAGGGCAATCTCGTGGTCGTGGCCATGCCCGGCACGATCCTGCCCGGCGGGTTCGAGATCGCGTCCCGCAAGACCTACGGGCGCGTCAGCGACGGCATGATCTGCTCGGCCAAGGAGCTGGGCATCGGAGAGGACCACGACGGCATCCTGGTGCTGCCTGCGGGTGTCGCCGACCCGGGCGCGGACGCCACCGAGCTGGTGGGCCTGGACGACGCGGTGATCGAGCTGTCGATCACGCCGGACCGCGGCTACTGCTTCTCGGTGCGCGGTCTGGCCCGCGAGCTGTCCAACGCGCTGGAGGTCCCGTTCGGCGACCCGGCCTCGATGCCGGTGCCGGAGGACGAGCGGGAGTCCCGCGCGGTCCGCATCGAGGACGAGCAGGCATGCTCCCGGTTCGTGTTCCGCCGGGTGACCGGCGTGGACCCGACGGCGCCGACGCCGTGGTGGATGCGGCGCAGGCTGGCGCTGGCCGGGATCCGCTCGATCTCGCTGTCGGTGGACGTCACGAACTACGTGATGCTGGAGCTGGGCCAGCCGCTGCACGCGTGGGACGCCTCGAAGCTCACCGGTGACGTGGTGGTCCGCCGCGCCGCCGAGGGCGAGGAGCTGACCACGCTCGACGACGTGCGGCGCGAGCTGGACCCGGACGACATCGTGATCTGCGACGAGTCCGGTCCGGTGAGCCTCGCCGGCGTGATGGGCGGGGCCAGCACCGAGATCGGCCCGGAGACCCACGACGTGCTGCTGGAAGCGGCGAACTGGGACCCGGCGAGCATCGCCCGCACCATCCGCAGGCACAAGCTGCCCAGCGAGGCGGGCAAGCGCTTCGAGCGCACCGTGGACCCGGCGGTCGCCCCGGTGGCCGCCGAGCTGGCCGCGCAGCTGCTGGTGCGCTACGGCGAGGGCCGCATCGCGCAGGGCCGCACCGACGTGGGCGCGCCGCTGGCGCCGCCCGCGGTGACGATGCCGCTGGCGCTGCCGGACAAGATCGCGGGCGTGCTCTACGAACGCGGTGTCACCGCGCGCCGGTTGTCGCAGATCGGCTGCCGCATCGAGGTCGGCACCTCCGACGAGGGCGTCGGCCTGGTCACCGCGCACCCGCCGACGTGGCGCCCCGATCTGAAGCAGCCCGCCGACCTGGTGGAGGAGGTGCTGCGGCTGGAGGGTTACCACACGATCCCGTCGGTGCTGCCCGCCGCGCCTCCCGGCCGGGGGCTCACGCCCGAGCAGCGCCGCCGCCGCGCGGTGTCCCGGGCGCTGGCCGCCGACGGCCACGTCGAGGTGCTGCCGTTCCCGTTCACCAGCGACGAGGAGCTCGGCAAGCTCGGCATCGCCGAGGACGACCCGCGCCGCCGCGCGCTGTCGCTGCTGAACGCGCTCGAGTCCGAGCGCTCCGAACTGGCGACGACGTTGCTGCCGGGGCTGTTGGATTCGTTGCAGCGCAACGTGTCCCGCGGTCGCCGCGACCTGGCGCTGTTCCACATCGGACAGGTCGTGCTGCCCGCCGAGCAGCCCCCGGCGCTGCCGGAGGTCGGGGTGGCGCAGCGCCCCGCGGACGAGGAGATCGCCGCGCTGGACGCCGCACTGCCCGCGCAGCCCGTGCACGCCGCGGTCGTGCTGGCCGGCAAGCGGGAGCGCCAGGGTTGGTGGGGCCCGGGTCGCGAGGCCGGCTGGGCCGACGCCGTCGAGGCCGCGCGCACGGTGGCGCGCGCCGCCGGGGTGGAGCTGACGGTGACCGCGGGCGACCTCGCGCCGTGGCACCCGGGCCGTTGCGCGGCGCTCAAGGTCGGCGAGACCGTGGTGGGCCATGCCGGTGAGCTGCACCCCAAGGTCGTCGAAGAGCTGGGCCTGCCGAAGCGGGCCTGCGCGATGGAGATCGACCTGGACGCGCTGCCGCTGCCGGATTCGCGTCCGGCGCCGTCGATCTCGGCCTACCCGCCGGTGCTGCTGGACGTGGCGCTGGTCGTGGACCGGGAGGTGCCCGCGGCGGAACTGGTCGAGGTGGTGCGCTCCGGTGGCGGTGAGCTGCTGGAGGACGTGCGGCTGTTCGACGTGTACTCCGGTGAGCAGCTGGCCGAGGGCAAGAAGTCCCTCGCGCTGGCGCTGCGGTTCCGCGCCGCGGACCGCACGCTCAAGCAGGAGGAGGCCACCGAGGCCCGCGACGTGGCCGTGCGGGCCGCCGAATCCCGCTTCGGAGCGGCGCTGCGCGCCTGATCCGAGAGCAACGCGACGAGGGCGCCCCTTCCAGCCGGGAGGGGTGCCCTTTTCCGTCTCCGGACCGCTCTTCTTCGTCTCCGGACCGCTGCGCGCCGAGCTTCTTCCGCGCGTCCGATTCCGCTGAAAGCACGCCCGTTCCGCGCCGTGCGGAGTAGTGGTTCCGGCGGATTCCGCTTGTCCACCCCTGTGCTCGCGAACGTTTCCGGACCTGGCAGAGTCGATCGTGGCAGTGATCGTCGCGGAGGTGTGGAGGAGTCGTGTCATGAGCGCTCAGGATCGACTGGTCGCCGGGCGGTACCGGGTGGAGTCGAGGCTGGGCAGTGGCGCGATGGGCGTGGTGTGGAAGGCCTCCGACGAGCGCCTCAACCGCATGGTCGCGGTCAAGGAACTGCACCTGCGCCAATCGTCGAACGACCAGGACGTGCAGACGGCGAAGCGCCGCGCGATCCGCGAAGGCCGGATCACCGCGCGGCTGATGCACCGGCACGCGATCGCGGTCTACGACGTGGTGGAAGAGGACGGGCGACCGTGCCTCATCATGGAGTACCTGGATTCGCGGAGCCTCGAAGCGGTGCTCGCGGAACGCGGCACGCTGCCCGTCCCGGAGGTCGCGAAGCTCGGTTCCGACGTCGCCGCCGCGCTGGTCGCCGCGCACGACGCGAAGATCGTGCACCGCGACGTGAAGCCGGGCAACATCCTCGTCGCCGACGACATCACCAAGATCACCGACTTCGGCATCTCCCGCGCGCTCGGCGACGCGAGCACCACCGGCGTGCTGGCGGGCACCCCCGCGTACCTGGCGCCGGAAGTGGCGCAGGGCGGCAAGGCCGACTTCCACACCGACGTGTACTCGCTGGGCTCCACGCTGTACGCGGCGCTGGAAGGCCGGCCACCGTTCGGCCTCGGCGACAACTCCATCGTGCTGCTGCACCGGGTCGCCTCCGGCGAGTTCGACCCACCGGAGAACGCGGGCGAACTGGGGCCGGTGCTGCTGCGGATGCTGGCCGCCGACCCGGCGCAGCGGCCCACCATGCAGCAGGCGCAGCGCGCGCTCGCCGCGGTCGCCGCGGGTGACGAACTCCCGGCCGAGTTCACCGCGGTCCCGATCCCCACTCCGACCCGCCCGCTGCGCGAGGAGAAGCCCGCGCCCGCGCCGGCCCCGGTCGCGGAACCGGCGCAAGAGCCCCGGAACCGCGGGCGCTACGGGCTGATCCTGGTGGGTGCGCTGCTCGTCGTCGGCGCCGGAGTGGCGGCCGCGCTGCTGACCGGAAACCTCAGCGGCGACCGCACCGCGGCGCCGCCCGCGACCTCCGAAGAGGTGCAGCCGCGCCCCGAGCCCTCGTCCGGCCAGGAACCGGCGCCGTCGAGCACCGCGGACGAGCCGACCTCCGCCGAGCAGCCCGCACCGCCGGAGCCACCGCAGCAGCCGGAGACCCCCGACCAGGTCGTCTCCGAGTACTACGCGGCCATGCCCGGGAACCTCGACGCGGCCTGGCAGCAGCTCACCCCCGACTACCAGACGAACCACGCGGGCGGCTACGACGCGTTCCGCGAGTTCTGGCAGCCCATCACCGGAGTGCAGGCCTCCGGGGTGACTACCGAGGGCACCAACACGGCGCAGGCCACGATCACCTACCAGTTCAACGACGGGCGCACCGTCGAGGAGCGGACCCGCTACACGCTGGTGCGGGACGGCGCCTCCTGGAAGATCGCCGCGACGACGGTGCTGAGCAGCCGGACCCGCTGACCCGCTTCAGGTGAATGGCCCATCCGTCCGTTCTCGTTGGGCGGGTGGGCCATTCACCTGAAGCG
>NZ_JAIUKB010000192.1:0-11789 GCF_020176785.1 Saccharopolyspora sp. 6V
CCCCCACCCTCGCCCAACGCCGCGCCATCCAAGCCATGAACCGCGCCCACCGCGTCTGCGACACCTGTCACCGCGACGTCGGCTACCGCATCCCCCACACCCGCCCCCTCGAAGGCCAATGCCTCGACTGCCACGAAACCTCTACCCGGCCGATCGCGGCCTGAACAGGAGGAACCATGCCGACCCGCCGCAGCGGTACATGGATGACCGTTCCCGAGTTCTGCGACGAGATGGCCATCTCCCGATCGACCTTCGACGACTGGCGCGCCAAAGGACGAAGCCCGAAATGCATCCGGCTCCCGAACGGCTCCCTGCGCATCAAGCGCACCGACTTCGACACCTGGCTCAACACCCTGGAGGCCGACGCCGCATGACCGAGACCAGCTACAACGTCCACATCTGGCGAATCACCGCCCGCAAGAACGCTCAGGGCAAAGTCACCAGCTACCGTGTCCGATGGCGTGTCGGCACACACGAACACCACGAGTCGTTCAAAGGCAAGACACTGGCGAGCAGCTTCCACGCCCAGCTCGTAACCGCGGCGAGCAGAGGAGAGGCGTTCCTCGTCGACGCACCGGGGCTTCCGGTGTCGATGGCCCGGAAGTCTGCGAACCAGATGAGCTGGTTCGAGTTCTCGCAGCGGTATGTCGACCTCAAGTGGACCCGCGCGGCCGCGAAGTCGAGGGCGGGCATCGCGGACACCTTGGCGACGGTGACTCCGGTACTGCTGACGAGCGAGCGCGGCAGGCCAGACGACCAGGTGATGCGCCGGACGTTGACACGATGGCTGTTCAACACCAAACAGCGCGACGACGCGAAGCCGGTGGAGATCGCCCGCGCATTGCGGTGGCTGGAGGCCAACACCGTCGCGATGTCGAAGTTGGACGACCCGGCGCTGATGCGGCGCGTGCTGGAGCAACTGGCCCGGCGCATGGACGGGAAGCCCGCCGGTGCCAAGACGTTCGCGCGCAAGCGTGCGGTCTTCCACAACGCGCTGGAGTACGCCGTCGAACTCGGGGTGTTGCAGAACAACGTGCTTTCGCGGATCAAGTGGACACCGCCGAAGGAGGTGAAAGCGATCGACAAGCGCGTCGTGATCAACCCGCGTCAGGCACGGCAGTTGCTGGCGAAGGTAGGGGAACAGCGAGTCGACGGGCAGCCACGCAGGTCGGCTGGACCGGGGTTGGTGGCGTTCTTCGGGGTCATGTACTACTCGGCCCTGCGTCCGGAAGAAGCCGCGATGCTGCGCAAGTCAGATCTGCGCCTCCCGAGCAGTGGTTGGGGCGAGCTGCTGGTGTCGCAGACTGCGCCGACCGCGGGCGGGGCGTGGACGGACTCCGGGCAGCGGCGCGACCGGCGCCACCTCAAGCAGCGCGGGGTAGGAGAGGTGCGGCCGGTTCCGTGTCCGCCTGAGCTGACCGAGTTGCTGCATGGACACCTGGCGCGGTTCGGCACGACCGCAGACGGACGGCTGTTTCGCAGCTTGACGGGCGGCGATCTCGCTGAGTCGACCGCGGCCAGGGTGTGGGACAAAGCACGGCAGAAGGTGTTCACCGCCGAGGAGTACGCCTCAGTGCTGGCTCGTCGCCCGTACGACTTGCGGCACGCGTGCGTGTCGACGTGGCTCGGCAGCGGGGTGCCGTCGACTCAGGTGGCCGAGTGGGCTGGGCATTCGGTCGCCGTACTGCACCAGGTCTACGCGAAGGTGCTCGCCGGGCAGGAGGACAGCGCCCGGCGCCGCATCGAGGAAGCCCTGAGCTTCGGTATGCAGCAGGCGCGGCCGTGTCCGTGAATCGTCCGTAGCTGGCCGCAGACAGCCGTAGCAGCCGGGGACAACCGCACATCAGGCCCGCATGGCCTCTCGCGTAAAACGCCTGGTGAAAGGCCTTGCGGGCCTGGTTAGGCATGGTGCCCCCGGTCAGAGTCGAACTGACACTGTACGGATTTTGAGTCCGCCGCCTCTGCCGATTGGGCTACGGGGGCTGAGCGAGCCGAAGTTTACCGGACCGGTGATCACTGCGCGGCGGCGGGGCGGTCTGGGCGGGCGTCTTCCACTGCCCTGTCCGCTGGTGCCGACGCCTCAGTGGTGCCGTTCGGTTCGCCTGGCCGGCAGCCCGCCCACCATGTGGGCGTCGCGCCGATGTGACCTGTCGGAAACGGGTGTCGGGATGGTCACCCTCCCTGGTCATCTCAGCTGGAGGGCCCGGCCGGTAAGCTGGTTTTTCCCGGTGCGGGACCGCACTGGACCGTGTCAGAACTACCCCAGGAGGACCCGGTGACCACGCCGGCTGCCGAGGACCCAAGCGAGGCCAAGCCCGTCGAACGTCGCGTGCTCGTGGCAGAGGACGAGGCGCTGATCAGGCTCGACCTGGTGGAGATGCTCAAAGAAGAGGGGTACCAGGTCGTCGGTGAGGCCGGGGACGGGCAAGAGGCCGTGCGGCTGGCCGAGGAGCTGCGGCCCGATCTGGTGATCCTGGACATCAAGATGCCGAAGATGGACGGCATCGAGGCGGCGTCGAACATCGCGGGCGAGCGCATCGCGCCCGTGGTGATCTTGACCGCGTTCAGCCAGCGCGACCTGGTGGAGCGGGCGCGCGACGCGGGGGCGATGGCCTACCTGGTCAAGCCGTTCGCGAAGCGCGACCTGGTGCCCGCGGTCGAGCTGGCGGTGTCCCGCTTCACCGAGGTGCAGGCGCTGGAGGCCGAGGTCGCCGACCTCAGCGAGCGCCTCGAAGCGCGCAAGACGATCGAGCGCGCCAAGGGCCTGCTGATGAGCAAGCACAACCTCTCCGAACCCGAGTCGTTCCGCTGGTTGCAGCGGACCGCGATGGACCGCCGGACCACGATGAAGGCCGTGGCCCAGGCGGTGCTCGAGAACCTGGAGTGACTCAGCCCGCGGGCTGGTCGCGGATGACGCAGGTCAGGCGTGCCGTGCAGGTGCGCCTGCCCTGCTCATCGGTGATGACGATCTCGTAGGTCGCCGTGCTGCGGCCCCGGTGCAACGGGGTGGCGATGCCGGTGACGAGGCCTTCCGTGGCCGAGCGGTGGTGCGTGCAGGACAGCTCCAGCCCCACCGCGATCCGGCCTTCTCCCGCGTGCAGCGCCGAGGCGATGGAACCGACCGATTCGGCCAGCACCGCGTTCGCGCCCCCGTGCAGCAGTCCGTAGGGCTGCTTGTTGCCCTCCACCGGCATCGTCGCGACCACACGTTCGGGTGAGTATTCGAGGTATTCGATGCCCATCCGGTGCTGCAACTGGCCCGGTTCCGGGTTCAGCACCAGCGCCATCGAGTCGTTCGCGGGCTGCTCGTTCTCGGTCGCCGTCACGGTCCACCCCTCCTCGTGCCTCGCCGCACGCGCTGTCGGTGGCTCAGCCTAGACTCCCGCGACGTGATGGCTTCCGAAGACCGACGTCTGCTGTTGATCGACGGCCATTCCATGGCCTACCGAGCGTTCTACGCCCTGCCGAAGGAGAACTTCCAGACCGGCACGGGCCAGCACACGAATGCGGTCTACGGCTTCACCTCGATGCTGATCAACCTGCTGCGCGACGAGCAGCCGACCCACTTCGCGGTCGCGTTCGACGTGTCCCGCAAGACCTTCCGCAGCGAGAAGTTCGCCGACTACAAGGCGAACCGCAGCGCCAGCCCCGACGAGTTCAAGGGCCAGGTCAGCCTGATCCAGGACGTGCTGGGCGCGCTGTCGGTGCCGGTGCTGAGCAAGGACAACTACGAGGCCGACGACGTCATCGCCACCCTCACCACCCAGGCCACCGGCGAAGGCTTCTCGGTGGCCATCTGCACCGGCGACCGCGACGCGCTCCAGCTGGTGACCGACCGGGTCACGGTGCTGTACCCGACGAAGGGCGTTTCCGAGCTCACCCGGTTCACGCCGCAGGCCGTCGAGGACAAGTACGGCCTGTCGCCCGAGCAGTACCCGGACTTCGCGGCGCTGCGCGGCGACCCGTCGGACAACCTGCCGAAGATCCCGGGCGTCGGCGAGAAGACCGTCACGAAGTGGATCCAGCAGTTCGGCTCGCTGGCGGGGCTCATCGACCGCGCCGACGAGGTGAAGGGCAAGGCGGGCGAGGCGCTGCGGACCAACCTCGCGTCCGTGCAGCTGAACCGGGAGCTGACCCAGCTGGAGCACGACGTGCCGCTCGGGGTCACCCCGGACGACCTGGTGCTGGCCCAGTGGGACCGGGACGCGGTGCACAAGCTGTTCGACGACCTGGAGTTCCGGGTGCTGCGGGAGCGGCTGTTCAGCACGCTGTCCGCCGCCGAACCCGAGGTGGAGGACGGTTTCGAGGTCTCCGGCGGCGCGCTGGACACCGGTGAGCTCGCCGGGTGGCTCGACCGGCACGCCCGGGACGGCCGCCGCGTCGGGCTCGCGTTCAGCGGCACCTGGACGACCGGCGCCGGTGACCTGGCCGGCATCGCGTTGGCCGACGCCGACGGCGCCGGGGCCTTCGTGGACGTGACCGAGCTCAACGCGGACGACGACAAGGCGCTGGGGGAGTGGCTGGCCGACCCGGCGCTGCCGAAGGCCGCGCACGACGTGAAGGGCCCGCTGCACGCGCTGCGCGGCCGCGGCTGGACGCTCGCCGGGCTGACCAGCGACACCGCGCTCGCCGCCTACCTGGTGCGCCCCGGCCAGCGGTCCTTCGACCTGCCGGACCTGGTGGTGCGCTACCTGCAGCGGGAGCTGCGCGCCGAGGACGAGGGCGGCGACGGCCAGCTGTCGCTGCTCGCCGACGAGGAGCAGGACAAGGCCGACGCCGCCAACGCCGAGCTCGTGAAGGCCCGCGCGGTCGGTGAGCTCGCGGACGCGCTGGACGCCGAGCTGGGGCGCATCGACAGCCGCGGCCTGCTCACCGACCTGGAGCTGCCGCTGCTGGCCGTCATCGACGAGCTGGAGGCCGCGGGCATCGCTGTGGACGCCGACCTGCTCGACGAGCTCGGCGCGCACTTCGCGGGCCGGGTCAAGCAGGCCGCGCAGGAGGCCTACGACGTCATCGGCAGGGAGATCAACCTCGGGTCGCCGAAGCAGCTGCAGGTGGTGCTGTTCGACGAGCTGGGCATGCCGAAGACGAAGCGCACCAAGACCGGCTACACCACCGACGCCGACGCGCTGCAGGGCCTGTTCGAGAAGACGCAGCACCCGTTCCTGCAGCACCTGCTGGAGCACCGCGACGCGACCCGGCTCAAGACCACGGTGGAGGGCCTGGTGAAGTCCGTCGCCGACGACGGGCGCATCCACACCACGCTGAACCAGACCATCGCCGCCACCGGCCGGTTGTCCTCGACGGACCCGAACCTGCAGAACATCCCGATCCGCACCGAGGAGGGGCGCCGGATCCGCGAGGTGTTCGTGGTCGGCTCCGGCTACTCGGAGCTGCTGACCGCCGACTACAGCCAGATCGAGATGCGCATCATGGCGCACCTGTCCGGCGACGAAGGGCTCATCGAGGCGTTCCGCTCCGGTGAGGACCTGCACAACTTCGTGGCCTCGCAGGCGTTCGGCGTGCCGATCGGCGAGGTGGACCAGGAGCTGCGGCGCCGGGTGAAGGCCATGTCCTACGGGCTGGCGTACGGGCTGTCCGCGTTCGGGCTGGCCCAGCAGCTGCGGATCTCCGCGGAAGAGGCGAAGGCGCAGATGGACGCCTACTTCGCCCGCTTCGGCCGGGTGCGGGACTACCTGCACGAGGTGGTGTCGCAGGCGCGGGAGGACGGCTACACCTCGACGATCCTCGGCCGCCGCCGCTACCTGCCGGACCTGCTCAGCGACAACCGGCAGCGCCGCGAGATGGCGGAGCGGATGGCGTTGAACGCGCCCATCCAGGGCAGCGCCGCCGACATCATCAAGGTGGCGATGCTGGGCGTGCACCGCTCCCTCGCCGAGGCGGGCCTGCGGTCGCGGATGCTGCTGCAGGTGCACGACGAACTGATCATCGAACTGGTCGACGGGGAACGCGCCGAGGTGGAGCGGATCGTGCGGGAGCAGATGGGCTCGGCCTACCCGCTGGAGGTACCGCTGGAAGTGTCGGTGGGCGCGGGCCGTTCCTGGGACTCGGCCGCACACTGAGTGCACGGCGGGAGGCGCCGGCCGTCGCGCGGCGGGCGACGCCCTCACCGTTGGCATATGCCGGCGGCATGGTCTCCGAGCTGCGGAGATTGCGGCTCGGTCACGAAACGATCATTCTCCGGCGCCGCGGACGTCCCAGCCACTGAGATGGCCGGAACGTGAACGAGGCGGGCCCCTGTTGGACCTTTCGGGTGATAGCCGGGATAGCCTGCCTACTTCGCGGAACAGCGGATGCCGACGAGCCGGCGCGCGGCGCGCACGGCGGACCCGGGGCGGAGTTCCCGGAGGAGGAAAATGATCAACATCGACAGAGTGGACCACTTGGTGCTCACCGTGGCCGATGTCGATCGGGCGGCAGAGTTCTACGAGCGCATCCTCGGGATGCGCACGGTGACCTTCCCCGGTGACCGGCGTGCGGTGAGCTTCGGTCAGCAGACCATCAAGCTGCATGCCGCCAGCGAGCTGGTCGAGCCCACCGCGACGCACCCGGTGCCCGGTTCGGCCAACCTCTGCTTCGTCACCGAGCAGCCCATCAGCGAAGTGCAGGAGCACCTGCGGGCCAACGACGTGCGCATCGAGGAGGGCCCGGTCGGGCGCACCGGAACATCCGGCCCGATCACCTCGCTGTACCTGCGCGACCCCGACGGCAACCTGATCGAGATCGCCCGGTACGACGAAGAAGCCGAGGCCGCTTCCGGCGCGGAGTGAGCACCCGGAACGGAGGAGGGGGCGTCGAGCGCACTGCTCGACGGCCCCTCCGCTCACCCTCGGGTCACAACGACAGCTCCGGCTTCAACCGGCCGGGCGTCCACACCCGCTGCCGCCAGGCGGCGATCGTGCTCAGCAGCAGCCCCGCCACCAGGTAGGCGATCAGCACCAGCGCGGACGTGCCCGCGGCCTCCAGGCCCGGCCCGCCGTAGAGCAGGTGCCGCAGCGCGGTGACCACGTAGCTCAGCGGCAGCACCTGGTGCAGCGGGTGCAGCGGCGCCGGGATCGTCTGCCACGGGAACGTGCCGCCCGCGGTGACCAGCTGCAGCACCAGCACGATCAGCGCGATGAATTTGCCCTTCGGCCCGAACGCCGCGTTCAGCGCGTGCACCACGGCGGTGAACGCGAACGAGGTCAGCACCAGGAACCCGAGCGTCAGCCACGGGTGCGCCGGGCTCACCCCGACGCCGAACACCACGACCAGGTACAGCAGCACGGCCTGCGCGATGCCCACGATCCCGGCGGGCAGCCACCCGCCGACCGCGATCTTCCACGGCGCCACCCCGGAGGCCAGCGCGCGCTGGGACAGCGGCCGCATGATCAGGAACAGCACGAACCCGCCGATCCACAGCGCGAGCCCCATGAAGAACGGGGCGAGCCCCGCGCCGTAGGTGGCGGCCTTGACCTGCGCGTCGTTGTTCACCGCCACCGGGTCGCCGATGGTGCGCGCGGTGTCCTCCCTGGTGGCGTCGTCCAGGTCGGGGATGTCCTGCGCGCCCTTGCCGAGCTCGTCGGCCAGCGTGTGCGATCCGTCGACGAGCTGCCCGGAACCGTCGGCGAGCTGGTGCGATCCGTCGGCGAGCCGGTCGGCGCCGTCGGTGAGCTCCTCGGTGCCGGTGACGGCCTGCTGCTCGCCCTGGTGCAGCTGCCGGGCGCCGGAGTCGAGTTCACCGCCGCCGCCGACGAGGGTGCCCGCGCCGTCGTTGAGCTGCCCGATGGCACCGGTCAGCGCGGGCGTGGAGTCGGCCAGCTTCCGGTTCCCGTCGGCGACCTGCCGCGATCCGTCGGCGAGCTCGTCGATCTGCCCGATCTGGGCCTGCACCTTGTCGTTGGCGTCGGTGATGGGCTGGTTGAGCTCGTCGAGGTGGGCGAGCACCCGCTGCACGGTCTGCTCGTCGGCGCCGGTGGCGCGCAGCTGCTCGGCGATGCGGCTCTTGGTCTGCTCCAGGTCGTCGACGAAGCCCTGCGAGACGTCGCCGAGCTTGCCCGCGGTGTCGGCGAGCTTCTCGTTGCCCTGGGCGACCTGCTCGGCGCCGTCGGCGAGCTTCGCGGACTGCTCGGGCAGCGGCGCGGTGCGCTCCTGCAGCTGCTGGAGTCCGCCGCGCAGCTGCTGAGCACCGTCGGCGAGCCGTCCGGTCCCGTCGGCGAGCCTGCCGGAGCCGTCCAGCAGCTGCCGCTGCCCGTCGAGCAGCTGGTGCGCGCCGGAGGACAGCTGCCCGGTGCCCTCCTCAGCGGTGCCGAGCCCGTCCTGCAGCCGCCCGGCGCCGTCGGCGAGCTTGCCCGCGCCGTCGGCGGCCTCCAGCGTCTTGTCGTGCACCGTGCCGTAGCCGAGCAGCAGCTGGTCGGCGGCTTCGGTGCCCGCGTCGGCGGCGACGGCCTTGCGCACCTCGCCTGCGACCTTGTCGGCGATCGTGGAGATCAAGTAGTTGTTGGTGTCGTTGGTGACCAGCCGCAGCTGCGCCTGCCGGGGTTCGAAGTCGCCGGGCGACATCAGCGCCGCGGAGAAGTCGCGCGGCACGACGAGCGCGAACGTGTAGCGGCCCTGGGCGACGCCCTGCTCGGCGTCCTCGGCGCCGGTGCGCTGCCAGTCGAAGGAGCCGGAGTCCTCCAGCTCGTCGTAGACCTTGTCCCCGGCGTCGAGCCTGCTGCCGTCCTCCCGGGTGGCGCCCGCGTCGTCGACGACGACGGCCGCGGGCACGTCGCCGAGCCGGTTGTACGGGTCCCAGTTCGCGTACAGGTACATCGCCCCGTACAGCAGCGGAACCAGGGTGATGGCGACCAGCGCGAGCCGCGGCAGCTTGCCGGAGGTGAGCCTGCGCAGTTCGGTCAGGGCGAGGCGGAACGTGGTCATCGGGCACCTTCTTCGGCGCGGTTGTCCGCGCCCACTCGGGCATGGGGGACGGCGAGCCGGTCGGCGGTGTGCGGCGAGCAGAGCACGACGACCGCGCGCTGCCTGCGGGCCTCCCGCTTCGCCAGCTCGTACCAGGAGCCGGGGTCGCCGCCGTGCCGGTCGGGCGTGTCGAGGACCAGCGCGTCGGTGGTCTTCGCCGCGCACGCCAGGTCGACGAGCAGCCGGGTCCGCTCGGCGGCGGGCAGGTTCTCCACCCGGGTGCCCGCGTGCTCGGTGAGGTCGTGGGCGGCGAGCCAGGTCCGGACGGCGGACCGGCCCGAGCGGCGGCCCGCGATGCTGAGGCCTTCGGCGACGGCGGTGCGCACGGGCACGCTCGGTTCGGGCTCGGTGATCTCCGGTCCGTCGACGATCGCGACCCGGCGGCGCAGCGCCCTCGGGTCGTCGGCACCGTCGACGAGGACGCGGCCGCGGCTCGGCTTGAGCCGGCCGGACAGGGCGAGGGCCAGGGCGGTGTGGCCGGAGTGGGGTTCTCCGGTGACCACCAGCAGGTCTCCGCTGTTCACGTGCAGCGAGGTGGGGGCGAGCAGCGTGCTGTGCGCCCCGGTGACCTCGACTGCGTCAGCGACGATCTCCACGCGTCGTCTCGACTCCTTCACAGCGGTGGGGGTCAGCGCAGCGCCGTTGCCGGGCGCACCTCCCACATCGTCCACAGCGGCCGGTAGCCCTGGCGGGGCCAGAACACCGACGACAGCGGGTTGGGCGGGTTGTAGTAGAGGAAGCTGCCGACGACCCCGGCGCGCGCGAACTCCGCGTGCGCTTCGGCCATCAGCCGCTGTCCCACGCCGCCGCCGCGGGCCCGTTCGTGCACCGACACGCAGTTCACGTAGGCCCACCGGCCGGATCGGAGCCGGTGGCCGCCGGAGTGGCGGTCGGGGTCGATCCAGCCGCACTCGGCGAGTGCGACCGGTGTGCCGTCCTGTTCGGCCAGCCACACCGGGTCGCCTCCGGGTCCGCTTCCGGCGGCGAGCCGCAGGCGCGCTGCGTTGCGCTTGAGCTCGGCCGTCCGGGGGCGGTGCACCGATGCGCCGACGAGGGCGGCGTAGGCGTGCTCGGCGAGGGCGAGCTCGACCACGGCGTCCAGGTCGGCCGGTTCGGCGCGGCGCACCTTTACGGTACCAGACAGTTTCGTATCTAGTGCGACAGGCGGGGCGGGCGGTCGGATCGCCAGGCAGGACAGCGGGACGAAGCCGTGGTCCAGCAGCGCGCGCGACGCCTCCGCGTCCCGGCTCGGCCAGGTCACCACGCACGACGAGTCCTCGGCCGGGGCCCCGTGCGCGGCCAAGCGGCTCCGCCACTCCGCCAGGAGGGCGGCCATCCCCGCGCCCGGGTGCTCGCCGAGCAGCGGGAAGAGCTCGAAGGAATCGGTGGCCTGCCACAGGCTCTGCGCCGACCCCGGCGGGTTCCGGGTGTGCGCGACCAGCCCGGCGACCGCCGTCCCGTCCGGCAGCCGCGCCAGCAGCGGATCGCCCTTCGGCAGCAGGTACCGCTCCGGCAGCCGGTGGTCCAGCGCGGCGAACCGCGCGCACTGCCGGTCCAGCAGGTCCTGCGCGTCACCCATGTGCGCCGCCACCCCTTCGCCTAGCCGCCGGGCGACCAGGATTCTGGCAGCCCGCGACGATCACCGCGCCCGAACGGCGCGACGGGGGCGTGTCGCCCGCGGAGATCAGGCCAGTTCGCAGCAGAAGATCGACGTACCGGGGAAGAGCTTCCCGCGCAGGCTGCTCCACTGCCCCCAGGTGTGCGTGGCGCCGGCGGGCCACTCCGGCTCCACGACGTCGAGCAGCCGCAGGCCCGCGGCGTTCAGCTCCCGCACGTAGTCGCCGAGCGTCCGGTGGTGCTCCACGTACGTGGCGCGCCCGTCCCCGTCGATCTCCACGTAGGGCGTCCGGTCGAAGTAGGACTGCGCGACGGTGAGCCCACCCGGCCCGGGATCGTCCGGGAAGATCCAGCGCATCGGGTGCGTCACCGCGAACACCCAGCGCCCGCCCGGGCGCACCACGCGCGCGACCTCGCGGAAGACCGCGCCGACGTCGGCGACGAACGGCACGCCGCCGAACGCCGAGCAGGCCAGGTCGAAGCTGTCCGCGGCGAAGGGCAGCGCGTCGGCGCTGGCCTGCACCAGGGGCACCTCGATGCCGCTGTCGGCGGCGCCGCGCCGCGCGTGCCGCAGCATCCCGGCGGAGATGTCCAGCGCCACCGGGTGCGCGCCCTGCGCGGCCAGCCAGCGCGAGCAGGGGGCGGAACCCGCCCCGACCTCCAGCACCCGCTCGCCCGCGACGTCGCCGAGCAGCCGGGCGTCGGCCTCCCGGACCCGCTCGGGGCACCACACGAAGTCGCTGGTGCCCAGGAACTCGCCGTGCTCGGCCTGGTAGTCGTCGGCGTCGGCGTCCCACCACAGCCGGCTCGCCCGCCGGGACTCGGCCGCGTCGGCAGTGCGCTTGCTCACACCCGCGGTGCCCAGCGCCAGCTCCGCGGAGGCGTGCGCGGAACCGCCGTCCGGCTGGTCTTCCGTCGCCGGATCGAGTGAAATTTCGGGGGCGGCCGAATCGTCGTGCGGCATGAGAAGTCCTGTGGTTCGGTGTTTCGCCGACAAGTGGTTTGCTCCGCGATCGCGCGAACGCGTACGATACCGCCCGCGCCGTGGGTCTTAACGCGTCCGTGCATTCAGGCTGGGGAAAGACGCCCGGGACCGGCTCCGCGGGGGGGGGGCCCCCCCCCCCCCCGCCCGCGCCCCGCAAACACCCACGGTGGGTGGGCCCCTGCGGGGTTTAAAAGGGGGGGGGCGGCGCTGGCGTGTTGGGTGGTTT
>NZ_JAIUKB010000193.1:0-2156 GCF_020176785.1 Saccharopolyspora sp. 6V
GGTGGCCCCGCGACCGCCCCCCCGCTAACTAACCCCCCCGCCCGGTGGGCATACCCGCGCCCTTGAATCCTGGCGGGCAAACCCCCCCCGGCCCCGGCCCCGCCGGTCGGCTCCGCCGACCGCCGCTGCCGGAGCCGAGCTTCCCGGCAGGTTGCGTGCCCCGATCGGGATTAACGACGGGGGGGTCCGGCGTTCGACTGTGGAGTGGTTCCGCCGGGTCCGAGGACGTGGCGGGCCGCACCGGCCGGGGAAGCAGCGGGTGACCGCTCGAACCCGATCCGGGAGTCGAACACCGCCGGGCCGAGAGCGGACGGACCTGTTCCGCCGGTTCCGCCCGCAGAGGTGTCGGTCCCGGGGGCTAAGATCCAAGGTGCAACCCCCAGCGGGTCGTGCGCGGATGCGTGCTGGTAGGTCTGCCAGCCCGGTCCGCCACCGCCGAGGCGGGGGACAACCGCAGGCAACCGACAAACTATCCGTACCGGAGCAACCCACCTGATGTCCACCGACACCACCACCGTTCCGACCACCGCCGCCACCAAGCCGCAGGTCGCGGTCAACGACGTCGGGACGGAGGAGGACTTCCTCGCCGCCGTCGACCTAACCATCAAGTACTTCAACGACGGCGACATCGTTGAGGGCACCATCGTCAAGGTCGACCGCGACGAGGTGCTGCTTGACATCGGTTACAAGACCGAGGGCGTCATCCCGTCCCGGGAGCTGTCCATCAAGCACGATGTCGACCCGGCTGAGGTCGTCACCGTCGGCGACTTCGTCGAGGCCCTCGTCCTCCAGAAGGAGGACAAGGAAGGCCGGCTGATCCTGTCCAAGAAGCGCGCCCAGTACGAGCGCGCCTGGGGCACCATCGAGGAGCTCAAGGACAAGGACGAGCCCGTCAAGGGCACCGTCATCGAGGTCGTCAAGGGCGGCCTCATCCTCGACATCGGCCTGCGCGGCTTCCTGCCCGCGTCGCTGGTCGAGATGCGCCGCGTCCGCGACCTGCAGCCCTACGTCGGCCGCGAGCTCGAGGCGAAGATCATCGAGCTGGACAAGAACCGCAACAACGTGGTCCTGTCCCGCCGCGCCTGGCTGGAGCAGACTCAGTCCGAGGTCCGCAGCGAGTTCCTCAACCAGCTGCAGAACGGCCAGGTCCGCAAGGGCGTCGTCTCCTCGATCGTCAACTTCGGTGCGTTCGTGGACCTCGGTGGCGTCGACGGCCTGGTGCACGTCTCCGAGCTGTCCTGGAAGCACATCGACCACCCGAGCGAGGTCGTCGAGGTCGGCCAGGAGGTCACGGTCGAGGTCCTCAACGTCGAGATGGACCGCGAGCGCGTCTCGCTGTCGCTGAAGGCGACGCAGGAAGACCCGTGGCGCCAGTTCGCCCGCACCCACGCGATCGGCCAGATCGTGCCGGGCAAGGTCACCAAGCTGGTGCCGTTCGGTGCGTTCGTCCGGGTCGACGAGGGCATCGAGGGCCTGGTGCACATCTCCGAGCTGGCCGAGCGCCACGTGGAGATCCCGGAGCAGGTCGTCCAGGTCGGCGACGACGTGATGATCAAGGTCATCGACATCGACCTCGAGCGTCGCCGGATCTCGCTGTCGTTGAAGCAGGCCAACGAGGGCTTCACGCCGGACTCCGAGTTCGACCCCACCCAGTACGGGATGGCCGCCGAGTACGACAACAACGGCGACTACATCTACCCGGAGGGCTTCGACCCGGAGACCCAGGAGTGGCAGGAAGGCTACGACACCCAGCGCGAGGAGTGGGAGCGCCAGTACGCCGACGCGCTGTCCCGCTACGAGCAGCACATGAAGCAGGTCGCGAAGGCCGCCGAGGCCGACGCCGAGGCCGCTGCCGCGGGTGCTTCCGGTGCGGGTTCCGAGCAGGGCGGCGGGAACTACTCGTCCTCCGGCTCGTCCGAGCAGCAGGACGACGCGGGCTCCCTGGCCAGCGACGCCCAGCTGGCCGCGCTGCGGGAGAAGCTCTCCGGCGGTGCGTGATCTGACGGTCTCCGTCTGATCCGGAACGGATAGGCACGACGGGCCCCCCCCGGTTCGCAGGTGGGGGGGGGGGGGGGGGGGGGGGGGGGGGGGGGGGGGGGGGGTGTTTGGGGGGGGGCGCCGCGGGGGGGGGGGGGGGGGGGGGTGGCCCGGGGGGG
>NZ_JAIUKB010000194.1:0-13900 GCF_020176785.1 Saccharopolyspora sp. 6V
CCGCCCGCCCGGCACGGCCGTCGACGGAGAGCACCACCACCCCGGCCCGTCCCGGCCCGGACGAGGTCACCGCTCCGGAGCGGCACGCCACCGCCCGCCAGGACGCGGACGGCGGGGAGCGCCCCGCTCCGGCCGCCCCGCGGGACGGACGCCCGTCGGAGCTCACCGATCTCCAGGTGGCGTTGGTGCGCAAGAGGATGCGCGAACTCACCGAGCGGCCGATCTCGGAAGAGGAGGTCCGGGCGGCGTACCGGGAGTGGCTGCCGCTGCGACGACCGGTGCTGAACTCGGACCGGCTCGCCTACGAGCTGTCCCACTACGCCGTCTCGGGCGAGCTCCCGGGCCTGCGCGGCGGCGGGATGGGCTTGGAGGGCGAGCTGCACAACATCGGCATCTCGCTGCCCCGCGGCTACACCACGAACGACTTCGAAACGATCGTGGACGCCCCGGAGTTCTCGATCGTGCTGGACGACGGCCACAGCGGCCCGGTGCTGGAGATCGTCAGCAAGCCGTTCGCGGTGGTGGACGGCGACCTGGGCCGGCCCTCCGCGGAGCAGGTGCACCGGGCGGTCCAGGACGCGGTGCGCAGGCTGCGGAACGCGCGGGACCGGACGCGGCTGGAGCGGGTCTTCGACGACGACCGCTTCGACGTCGACCCGGACGCGGGCGAGTTCCCGATCCGCAAGTACAGCCAGCACAACCAGGACGAGATCTACGCGCACTACTCGGCGGGTGTGCCGCTGGCGGGCCTGCCCCGGTTCATGCGCTACATCAGCGACTCGATGCGCACCGGCGGGTTCAACAGCGCGGCGCGGCAGCAGCTGCGGGACGGCATGAGCCTGGCCCGCCGGATCAGCGACGAAGCGGCCGAGGCGAACGGGTTCTCCCGGTTCGAGCGCAAGGAGCTCGAAGGGTTCCTCGCCCTCACCTACACGCAGTTCGCGGCCATCGCCGAACGGCACTACGCGGGCACCGGCATGGGGAAGAACTACGCGGCCCTCAACTCCCGGGTCGAGATCTGGGAAGCCCGGCGCGCCCTGAGCCAGGACGTCCGGCGGTACCTGGACGGCGCGTCGCGCGACCTGGCGGCCCGGTTCGCGGGGAACTTCCGCAGCGGGGTGGTCAACGCGAATCCGGGCGTGGCCCTGCTGCAGGAGCGGGTACCACCGCGGGTGCGGAACGCGCGCTCGTCCGGGCGGACGCTGGGCGACTACCTCGACGGGGCGTTCTCGTCCCGCCCGGCGCACCGCGTCAGCCAGTACGACGCGCTGGTCATCCGGACCACGATGGGCATGGACCACAACTACTCCGGCGGCGTCCCCCTGCTCGACCCGCCCGCGCTGGTCGCGGAACTGCGGGTGCAGGGCAGCTCGCGCGAGTCGCCGAACGGGCTGCAGCGGACCGCCGAGGACATCGCGCGTCACGTGCGGTCCAGCTACCGGGAGGCGCAGGAGCTCCGGCAGGAGGACGCGGCCGGCAACAGCCCCACCGGCAGCGGGGGGGCCGACGGTGGCCCGCCCGACTACGGCGGTGGCTACGGCAGCGGTTACGGCGATGGCTACAGCACTCCCGCGCCGCCGCCGAGCGGGGACAGCTACGGCTTCGGCGCGTACAGCGGCCGGTACGTCGGGCAGGACTACTACAGCGCACCGGCACCGCAGCCGAGCACCTACAGCCAGGCCCCCATCACCACGCCGTCCTACCAGGAACCCGTCCACACGAGCTCGCACCGCCGCCACCGCCGCCGGCACCGAGACCGGGACTACTACTACGAAGAGACCCCGACCACCTACCCGAGTTCCTCGCACACCGTGTACGAATCCAGCTACGGGCAACCGGCGATCGCGCCGAACCCGTACCGGAACACGGGAAGCTCCGATTATTACGGCAGCCAGGGCTACTACAGCCAGTACCCGTCGGCTCCGGCCCGTCCCGAGAACGAACCGGGCGGCACCGGCCCGCTTTCCCGGGACGACCGGTCCCCGTTCGCGGTGGATCCGCGCGAGTGGGAGAACTTCCGCAGCTCGATCCCGGGCGTGGAGCGCGGACGCACCGCCGGTATCCACCACGCGGAGCTGGCGGCCTTCCGCGATCCCGACGTGGACCTGCGCTCCGCGCTCGACGACGTGGCGGCGCGCCGGACCGAACCGCGCGCACCCGTGCTCGACTCCCGGTTCCAAGTGCGCCGGATGAACCACGACGGCGACCAGGTCGCCGAGGTGACGTTGCGGGTGGCGCTGTCCGCCGGGCGGGATGCCACCCCGGGTGATCTCGCCGCGGCGTGGTCCTCGGCGGTCGACGGCATCCACGACGTGGTCAACCGGCCGGGCGCGAAGTTCCGCACCGGCCCCGTCGGGGACCGGCTCTTCGTCCGGCTGGAGCAGGTGGAGCCGGGCCGGGACGCGGACGTGTCCGTGGTCGTCGGCGAGGGCCACCGCGGGCTGAGCAACGCGCGGCAGTGGCGTTCCGACATCAGGCCGCGGGAAGCCGCGCACGAGCTCATGCACGCGCTGGGCATTCCGGACGAGCACAACGCCGGCCACGGCCCGCAGGTGCAGCTCGACGTCCCGGGCTCGCTGATGGGCGACTTCTACTCCCCCGCGGAACGCGGCACCACCGCGGAAGGGCTGTCCGAGGGCGGACTGCGCCCGCGCTACCTGGACCTGCTGGGCGCCGCCATCGGCGACGACGTCCCCACCACCACGTTCCGGAACGACCTCCCGGACCCGGCACCCGGCAGCACGCCGGACGCCCCGCCGCCGAACCGGGACGAGGGATCGTCCGGGCCGAACCGGGACGACGACGCACCCGCGTCGAACCGGGACGACGACGCATCCGCACCGGACCGGGGCGATCGATCGTCCCGGCCGAACCGCGACGACGACGCACCCGCACCGAACCGAGGCGACGAGTCACCCGCGCGGCGCCCGGACGACGAGGACGAACCCGCACCGCAGCCCTCCATGCCTCGACGTCGACCGGCCCCGGCACCGGTGATGCTGCAAGGGCGCCACCGGCGCGAGGACGGCACCACGGTCACCGTCGAATTCACCCCGAACGCCGTCGAAAGCCGCATCCTGGGCGACGCGGACGGCCGCCCGATCGGCGTCTGCTTCCCCACCCTGGGCGGCGACGCGGACATGTTCCGATCGTTCACCCGGAACTTCAACGGCCGGGTGACGCGCACGCTCCCCGGGGAGATGACCCTCGTGCCCGGCCCCGCCAACCGGGACGGCTCCCAGGTGCGGCCACCGTGGCAGCGGGACGCCGACCGGCGCGGCCGCCCGCGCACGCCCACCTTCATCTTCATCCACACGAACAACGACCGGTACGGCGTCACCATCCCCATCGACGGCATCAGCACCGTGATCAGCGTCAGCCAGGAGACCGTCGCCTACCTGCTGGACAAGAACCCCGAATTCCAATACATCATGGAGCGCAACGAGAAATCACCGCTGGTGTTCGCGGCCTGCGACGCCGGGAACGCGGGGAACTCCACCCGCATCGTCAGCGGGCTGCGCTCGGGGTATTCCGCCGGGCACGACCTGAGCCGGCGCTACGACAACTCCCTCTACTTCGGGTACAACGAGGTCGCGGTCACCCGGACCGGCTACATCGGCGTCGCCGAGAACGGCGGCTGGCTGCGCTACGACCGCGGCTCGACGACACCGCGGATGGATGCCGACACGATCTACACCCCGCAGCAGGTGAGCGCCATCAACCGGAACGAGTCGGCGGCGAACGTTCCGGCCGACAACACGCGGACCACGCTCGACGACTACGGCAACAACTACGGCAACAACGCGGTCGGCAGCGGCTACGGCCGCGACTACGTGGGCAGCACCACCCGGCAGGTGCCGATCCCCGCGGTCGACCCCGGCTGGGACTGGTCCGGGCCGCCGCAGCCCAGTTCGAGCCAGGACTACTACAGCACGACGACGACCTATCCCCCCGCGTCGTCCCACCAGAGCTCGTACGACCGGGGCGGCAGCCAGAACTACTCCTACCCCTACACCTACGACACCTCCGGGGCGAGCACCTCCACGGCACCGCCCCCGGACCCGTACAACTCCACCTACGGCCTCCCGGCCATCGAACCGAACCCGTACCGGGAACAAGCCCCGTACGACGGCTACGACTCCTACGGCCGCGGCTACTACCGCAGCCGCCGTTGACGGCGGCCCACCGCTCGGCGATCGGCGGCGATCGCCGGCCCGGCCGGATTCGGCGGGCCGGAGCGGGAACTCGTCGTGCGCCCGCCCGCGGCTCAGCGGTGGCGGACGGCGCGGACCAGCGCCGCGGTGTCGTGCCGACGCACACCAGGACGAGGGTGATCGCCGGGATGGCGACCAGCCGCGGGTCCTGGATCGCGGTCAGGCCGGTCGCCCCGATCATGAGTGGCACTTGGCAGGCGGAGGCGGAGGCGAGCCCGCACGGACGCGGCACGCTCGAGCCCGATTTTCCCGCCCATGGCGCAGACCACCCGCCGCGGGCCGAGCCGGTGGAGCGGCGCGCGGCCGGACTCGGCCGGTGCGGCGGAGGACGCCGAGCGCGCGGCGGCAGTCGGATCAGGCGGCCGGGCGCTGTGCTGCCAGGCGGCTGCTGATCCGCCGCTGGAGCTCCCCGAGCCGCTCGGCGTCCCCGCGGATCCCGGCGTGCGGGAGCAGCTCACCGGTGCCGTACCGCGGGATCACGTGGAAGTGCAGGTGGAAGACGGTCTGTCCCGCGGCCGCCTCGTTGAACTGGACGATCTGCACGCCCGCGGGACGGAGCTCGTCGGTGACGGCACGGGCGACGCGCTGCACCACGTGCACGACCGCGGTGAGCTGCTCGGGGGTCACGTCGAGCAGGGTCCGCGGCTCGCCGCTCTTCGGCACGACCAGCACGTGCCCCGGCGATTGGGGGAACACGTCGAGGAAGGCGAGCACGTCGTCGTCCTCGTGCACGACGTGCGCGGGCCCCTCACCCCGGATGATCTTCGCGAAGGGGTTCTCGGGATCGTAGTTCTCGGTCACTGGCAAGGCCTTCTCGTTTCGCAGCACGGAGTGCGGCGCCGGGTCCGCGGTTCGGCGCCGCCATCGGAAACCGTGCCGCGGCGGCATGCTCAAGCCGGGGAGGACCTGCGCATGGCCGGCACCCGCGGCACGGCGGGCCCGTGACGCCGCCGGGCCCGGCGAGGACGCGGGCCGCCGCACTGCGGTCGTGCCACCGCCGCATACACTCGGGCATCGGCGAGATCAGGAAGAAACCCGGGCAGGCACGGTCGCGCGACACGGTCGACGTGCTGGTGGAAGCCGCCGCGCAGATGTTCTCCCGCGAAGGCACCGCCACGACCACCAACCGGATCGCCGACCGGGCGGGGGTGTCGATCGGCACGCTGTACCGGTACTTCTCCGACAAGGAGGCGCTGCTGGCGGCGGTCGCGGAACGCCACGTCGCCGACGTCGCCCGGAACGCGGGCGCGGTGCTCGACCGGTTGCGCGCCGAGGCACCGCCGTTCGACGAGACCATCCGCGCGCTGCTCGACGCCGTCGTCCACGAGCACCGGACCCACCAGCGGCTGCACGCGGTCCTGCACCGGCTGCTGCCCCGCACGGCACGCGACCTCGCGGTGGTGCGAGCGGTGGAGCAGCACGTCGTCGACGAGGTCGCGTTCCACCTGGAGCGCTGCGACCGCGGTGCCGACGCCGAGCTGACGGCCCGGACGATCGTCACCGCGGTCGACGCGCACCTGCACCGGGTGATGGCGGAGCGCGGGTTCAGCGTCGACCGGCTGGCCGGGCTCGTCACCGCGCTGGCGCCACCTCGCTGACGGTGGCCAGCACTTCCGCGCGGAGCCGGCCGATGCCGGGCTCCTCGACCGGGAGGTGCCCGCAGTTCTCCAGCAGGACGACCTTCGTGGGCGCCGAGATGCGCCGCAGGAAGGACGTGCTCACCTCGACGGGCGTCCAGCCATCGGCGCCGGGCGCCACCAGCGTGACGGGCGCGGCGGTGAACGAAGCCGGGTCGGCGTGCTCGTGGGCCAGGAAGCTCGACACGAACCCGAGGGGCACCCGGGCACCGCCGCCACGCGGATCTGCGGCGCACAGCCGCGCCAGGGCGGGATCCGAACTCACGGCGGGCAGGTCCGCCACCCAGCGGATCGGCACCCGCGCGCGGCCCAGGACCGGGTCGACCGCGCGCAACAGCCGCGGGGCGAGCCCGCTCAGCCACGACCACCGCACACCGGCCGCGCGCGCCACCGGGTCGGCGGGGTCGAGCAGGCACGTCGCCAGCACCGCGGCGACCTCGCCGGTGCGGGCCGCGACCTCGTAGGCGAGCATCCCGCCCATGCTGGCCCCGAGCAGGACCAGCGGCCGCGGGTCGGCGGCGCGCTCGGCGCGCACCAGCTCGCACAACAGCTCGACCCAGTCGCCGTAGCGGACGGCCGCCGGGTCGGGGGTCTCGGTGCGCCCGTACAGCGGCAGGTCCGGAGCCAGCACCTCGACGCCGTCCTGCGCCGCGACGGCCAGCGCGGGCCACAGCGACTCGCCGTACCCGCCGACACCGTGGATCACCAGCACGCGGGCCGCGGAGTCCGGACGGGCGGCGCGTGCCACGTGCACGCGGGTGTCGCGCCACCGCCACCAGGTGCGGTCGGGTTCGACGAGCGCCGCGGTGTGCGCGGCGGGAACGAAAGCGGCGTAGTCGTGCAGGTTCATGCCACCAGCCTGAGATCATCCCGAACGCCGCACAACTCGCGTTCCCGCCCAGCCTGACCTGCAACGCCGCCGGAATGCTCAGGTTTTTCGAGCGCACGATCGGGAACGGACCCGACGCGTCCCCGCCGAAGGAAGATCACCGGGGAGGACCGGGGAAGGACGTCGTGCGCGGTACCGGGATCGGACGGCCGCTCCGCCGAAGCTCGCCCGGTCCGCGCCGCCACCCGCACGCGGCCGGACCGGCGACCACCGCCCGGAGGTCAGTCCTGGCGGGTCGCGGTGGCCGGCGGGGTTCTGCTGGCACGCCACGACGGCAGGAGGCCGGCCGCTCCGGCGACCGCCACGAGTCCGGCGCAGGCCGCCAGCAGCGCCAGGACCGGTATCGCCAGCGACGCCTCCGGAACCAGCGCGGTGATCAGCAACGTGCCCAGCGCGATCCCGTGCGGCGCCCCGAAGACGACACCGAGCAGCCCGTACAGCGCGGACTCACCGACCCGGACGCCCAGCAGCCCGCCGCGGGACAGGCCCACCGCGCGGAGCATGCCGCTCTCCCGGCCGCGCTCGACGACCGACAGGCTCGCGGTGGTGCCGACGCCGACCAGGGCGACGAACACGGTCAGCGCGATCAGCGCCAACGCGCTGCCGGTGAGCTGCCCGACCAGGTCGGACTCCTTCGCGCGGAAGTCGTCGAGCACGCTGACCTCCAGCTCCGGCCCGGTGCTCCCGTGCGCGGCGACCGCGGACTGCGCCGCCGCCAGGCCCCCGCGGGCGGCGTCGAGCACGACGTCGGTCGGAGCGGGTCGACGCCGAGGGCGTCGAGGTCGGACGGGTGCGCCAGCACCAGCGAGCCGCCGAGGCTCGACCCGACGACCACCGCCGCGACCCGCACCTCCCGGTCGCCGAGCCGGGCGGAATCGCCCGCGGCGAGCCGGGTCTTGCTCGCGAAGGCGTCCGACACGACGATCGTGCCGGGTTCCGCGTCGTGCAGGGACCCGTCGGCGGCGGTGCTCCCGACCGAGCCGGACAGCCGGGTGATCGGCAGGTCCGACACCTCCAAGCTCGTCGGCCCGCTCGGCAGCTCCAGCCGCAGCCGAGGAGCGCGGAACGGGACGACCGAGCGCAACGCGGGATCGGCCGCCAACGTCGCGGGCAGGTCGGCGGGCAGCACCTCCCCTTCCGGTGCGCGCACCTCGATGTCGGCGGGGTACTGCGCGGCCGAGCTCGCCTCGCTGTAATCGCGCAAGGTGCCGCCGGCGGTGAGCGCCGCGAGGAGCAGCGTCGCGGCCAACGCCACCACCGAGGACACCGACGCCGCGCGACGCGGCATCCCGCCCGCGCTGCGCACCGCCAACGTCGCGACCGGACCGAACCGCCGCAGCAACCGGTGCGCACCGGCGAGCACCGGTCGGGCCAGCGCCGGCGCGAACGCCAGGTATGCGCAGAAGCACGCGGCGACGGCCAGCACGCCGTACAGCATGAGATCTTCGGTGCTCCCGTTCGGGCGGTAGCGCGACAGCAGCCCGCTGGACACGGCGAGCACCACCAGCAGCACCGCCGCGGCCAGCAGCGCGGCACCGAGCGCGGTCCGGAGCGCGGTCCTGGCCGCGCGCTCGCTCGCCCGCGTCGTCGACCGCAGCGCTTCCAGCGGGGACGCCCGTGCCGCGTCCCGGGCCGGGGCCAGCACGGCGAGCACCACCGCGAGCACGACGCCCACCACCACCGAACCCAGCACCAGCGGCGAGGGGGTCACCGCCGAGACCGGCGCGACCAGCGGCACGAGCAGCCCGGCTCCGACGGCCAGCAGCGTCCCGGCGCCTCCCGCGAGCAGGCCGGTGAGCGCGCCCTCGGCGACCAGCGCCCGGCGCAGCCCGCCTCTCGTGGCGCCCAACGCGCGCAGCATCGCGAGGTGCCGGGTGCGCTGCGCGAACACGATCCGGAAGGCGGACACCGCGACCATGGTCGACGCGAGCGACGCCACCAGCACGAACGCGCCGAGCACCGCCGAGACCTTGTCGACCGTTTCCAGGCTTTCGCTCAACTCGGCCTGTCGCGCGTTCTCCGCGGACTGCACGGCCAACGTCGTGGGCTGGGCGCTGCGCTGGATCGTGGGCAGGTCGCCGGTGAGATCAACGCGGGCCAGCTCCGCACCGGTGCGGGCGAGCACTTCCCGGTCCGGGGCGTAGAGCGCGAGCCCGTCCGCGGACGGGGAGTCCACCAGCGCGGTCACGGTGAGCGGCTGCGGTGGGCCACCGTCCGGGTCCGCGAACTCGACCTCGTCGCCGACGCGCAGGTCGAGCCGTTCGGCGGCGCGGGCGGACGCAGCCACTTCCCCCGGTGAACGCGGATACGCGCCCTCGTCCACCTGGACCCGGCTCAGCGGCCCCGCTCCGGGATCGGCGGTGAGATCGACCTCCACGGCTCCGACCAGGCCCGATCCGCTCACCCGGCCGGTCGATCCGGTCACGCCCGCCAGTCCCTCCGCCCGATCCAGCTCGGCGGGCCCGAACCCGGACGGGGAGCGCACGACCGCCGACGCCCCCTCCGGGATCGACGTCAGATCATCGGTGATCGTGCGCAGCGCCATGTCCCGGCCGAGCAGCGTGGCGGTGATGAAGAAGGCGGCCACGGCGATCGTGACGCCGCACAGCAGCAGTCGCACGGGAGCGCGCCGGACGGTGCGCAGGTGCGGGACGACGGCGCTCATCGGATCTCCCCCAGCAGCCGCATGGCCTCCGCGATCCGCGCGGGGTCCGGCTTGGCGAGCGTGTCGACGAGCCGCCCGTCCGCGACCAGCACGACACCGTCGGCGTACGAAGCGGCCACCGGGTCGTGGGTGACCATCACGACGGTCTGCCCGAGTTCGCGCACCGACGTCCGCAGCAGTTCCAGGATCTCGCCGCTCGACCGCGTGTCCAGGTTCCCGGTGGGTTCGTCGGCGAAGATCACCTCAGGCCGGGTGAGCAGCGCCCGGCCCAACGCCACCCGTTGCTGCTGCCCGCCGGACATCTCCGCGGGACGGTGCCCCAACCGGCCCGACAGCCCCAGCCGCTCGGCGAGCTCGCGGACCGCGCCGCGTTCCGGCCTGCGCCCGGCGAGCTGCACCGGCAGCACGATGTTCTCCTCCGCGGTGAGCTCGGGAAGCAGGTTGTACTGCTGGAAGACGAACCCGATCCGTTCCCGCCGGATTCGGGTGAGCTCGTCGTCGCCCAACGTGGCCAGGTCGACGCCACCGATCAGCGCGCTCCCGCCGGTCGGGGTGTCCAGGCCCGCCGCGCACTGCAGCAACGTCGACTTCCCGGAGCCCGACGGCCCCATCACCGCGGTGAAGCTCCTGGCGGGGAACCGGACGGACAGCCCGTCCAGCGCGCGGACCTCCGCAGGGCCGGTGCCGTAGGTCTTGACGAGGTCGACCGCTTCGACGGCGTAGGACGCGCCGGGACGCGCGGCGTCGGCGGGTCGGCTGTGTTGGTTCATGTCTCGAACCCTGCCGAGTCGCGGGTGCGGTCCACCTCCGTCCGCCGACCGGTTCGCCGGTGGAGAACTCTGCCTTTCGGCTGATCCCGGCGGCTGACCCCGCTTGTCTAGGGTCGGCGCATGGTGTTCCCCGGCAAGCCCGCATGGCAGTCGTTGCTCTGGCTGTTCGGCATCCTCGTGACGACGCCCGTGACGATGCTGCTGGAGTACGTGATCTTCGAGGGCTTCGACGGCACGCGGTGGCCGCCGGCCGTGATGTTCACCGGCGGGTCGGTGGCCGCGGTGGTCCTGCTGATCGCGCCGCGGCTCGGACCTCGTGCGCTGCCCGCGGCCGCCATCGGCGCCGCCGTGATCTCGGCGGCCGTGTACTACCCCGCTTACGACGCCAGGGGCTGGCCGGAACGCCCCGACCTCGGGTTGCTGCTGCTCACGCCGACCGCGGCGCTGCTGATCCTGCTCGGGCTCGTGGTGTGGCGGGCGGAGAAGCGCTGGGCGATCGCCACCGGGGTGGTCGTGTCCGCGGTCGTCGTGGCCCAGCCCGCGATCGGGCGCGGCCGGTTGACCGAGGTGGTGATCGGATTCCTCCTGGTGTGCTGCGTGACGCTGTCCTGCACGATCGGCCTGGCCGCCCGGCTGGCCCGCCGGGCGCGGCAGCGCCAGATCGAGCACGAACGGCTGATCCAGCGCACCGACTTCGCCCGCGACCTGCACGACTTCGTCGGCCACCACGTGACGGGAATGGTGGTGCAGGCGCGCGGCGCGCAGGCGATCGCGAAGCGGTCGCCGCAGCAGGCGCTGGACGCGCTGGACAGCATCGCCGAGGCCGGCGCCGAGGCGATGGAATCGCTGCACCGCATGGTCGGGCTGCTGCGCGCCGACGACGGCGGGACCACCGCACCGCCGATCACCATCGACGAGATCTCCACCATGGTCGAGCGGTTCAACCGCGGGCCGGGACCGGAGGCGCGGCTCCGGTTGCCCGACTCCACCGACGGCATCCCCGCCGACGTCGGCACCACCGCGCACCGGGTCGCCCTGGAAGGGCTCACGAACGTCCGCAAGCACGGCCGGAACGTGACGACGGTGCGGATCGACGTGGAACGCGCCGAATCCGAGCTGGTGGTGCGCGTCGGCGACGACGGCGAGGTCGGCAAGATCTCCGGCAGCGGATTCGGTCTGCGAGGCCTGCGCGACCGCGTCGCCGAAGTCGGCGGCGAGTTCGAGGACGGGCCCGCCCCGACGGGCGGCTGGGTCCTCGCAGCCCGCATGCCGCTGCCGTCGAACGGAGGTACCGCGTGACCATCAGAGTGCTCATCGCCGACGACCAGGCGATGATCCGCACCGGCTTCGAAATGATCTTGGGTGCCGAGGACGACATGGAGGTGGTCGGCACGGCGTCCGACGGCGTGGAAGCGCTGGAGATGGTCGCGCTGCACCGGCCGGACGTGGTGCTGATGGACATCCGGATGCCCCGGCTGGACGGTCTGGACGCCTTGCAGCGGATCAACGCCACGGGCGCGGTGGACCCGCCGAAGGTCGTGGTCGTCACCACCTTCGAGGACGACGAGTACGTGCACCGCGCGCTCAACGGCGGCGCCAGCGGCTTCCTGCTCAAGACCGCCAGCTCCGCGTTGCTGCTCGAAGGCGTGCGCGCGGCGGCCTCGGGTGAAGCGCTGGTCAGCCCCGCGATCACGGTGAAGCTGCTGCGCAACCACTCCCCCGCCGAACCCCGCGCGAACCGGCCGAACCCGCTGTCGGCCCGCGAGGGGGAGGTCGCCCAGCTGGTCGCCACCGGCGCCACCAACGCCGAGATCTCCGAGCAGCTGTTCCTGTCCCTCGGCACCGTCAAGACCCACCTGTCGAGCATCCAGTCCAAATTGGACCTCCGGAACCGGGTGGAGATCGCCGCGTGGGTCTGGCAGTCGCAAGGGGTAGGCCGATAGTCATAGGGATTCCCGCGCGAACCGGTCGTCCGACCGATCCGCGACCGAGCGGGTGGCCAATAGCGTTTGGTCTCGGAAGATCGAACGCCGTTGTGCGAAGGAGCTCAATCCCCATGAAGCGTGCACTCGTGTTGGCCGTGCCGGCACTCGCCCTCGTCGGCCTCACCGCGTGCGGCGGTCCGCCGGAGCAGACCGCCTACGAGGTGACGCTGGAGGTCGCGGGTCCCGCCGGGGCGACCGGCACCGTCCAGAAGTCCACTTCGGACTCGCAGGAGCACCCTCCGGTGCAGTTCAGCGTCCCGCACAAGGACACGTGGGTTCCGATGGGCGGTCCGGCGAAGGTCGTCGTCACGCCGGACTCCCCCGATTCGGCCCTCACCTGCAAGGTGCTGGTCGAAGGCGAGGAGCGGGTGACCGAGACCGGGAAGCCCGGCCGGCCGGTCACCTGCGCGCTGACCATCGACGGCCCGGCCTGAGGCTCCGGCCTGCCGATCGTGGGCCGGTTCGCACACCGTGCCGGCGTCGCCCTCGGCTTCGATCGACCAGCAGTGAACATCCATTTTCTCGGAGGCGGCCATTCGCCGCCGCCTTCGGGATGCCCACTCGGAAAGGAAATTCCATGAGCATCCGCAAAACCATCACGGCCCTGGCACTGTGCGCGGCCGGCATGTCCGTCGCAGGCGCAGGCACCGCACTCGCCGAAGAAGTCGTCGGCGAATACCCCACCGCCCAAGCCTGCTCCGACAAACTCCAAGAACTCGCCGACCACGGCGACCCCGGCCCGCTGTTCTGCGCGCCCGTGACCGACGACCAGAACGGCCCGAACAACCTCATCCGCGACTGACCCCACCACCTGGTTCCCCCGCCGACTTCGGCGGGGGAACCGGTGTTCTCGGGCCGATCCCGCATCATCCGCGCGAGAAGACGCCGGACGACCCCGATCACCGCACCGCCCGGCGCTCGCAGATGCAGGAGTTCGACGACCGGCACCCGGCGGCCGTGCTCCGGTTCCGGTGGCACCGCTGTGATTCGGGCCGGTGTATCCGTAGACGTGCGCCGAGTAGACGAGCTTGCCTGTTTTCGCCAGCCCGGGTGCCAGTTCGCGCACCGGTTCCAGCGTCGGCCGTTCGTGTCGAAGGCGAGGAGCGGGTGAGCGAGGCCGGGCAGCCCGGCCGGCCGGTCACCTGCGCGCTGACCATCGACGGCCCGGCCTGAGGCTCCGGCCCGCCGCTCGGCCGGTCCGCGCACCGTCCGCACTCCGAGGCCAGAACACCGGCCGGACGATCGGGTCGCCGTGGTCGGGGCCGCCCCGGCGATCGCCCGCCGGGGCGTCGGGCGAGCCGAGATCAACCGCTCCCGACCTGCCCCGAACAGCAGTCGGCCCCATCGACGAAGATCGCCGATGGGGCCGTCACCTGCTTGAACGCTGGTGCGCGATACTGGGATCGAACCAGTGACCTCTACCGTGTCAAGGTAGCGCTCTCCCGCTGAGCTAAACGCGCTTGCTGTTGTGGTGCCAGCGTAGCGGACGGGAGATCACGTCCGATCGGCGACCCCCGCCGCGCGCCCGGCGGGCGGGCCGGGGTACGCCGGTGCTCACTACCCGTCTTCGAGCCTGCCCGGCAGGTCCTGTCGGTGTCCCGTCAGCGGCGAAGCCGCTGAGCAGCGACCACCAGAGCAGAAGGACCACCCGGGTTCGCAGCGGGTGCCGCGCGGGGGCCCCCGTTTAGCCAGTGGGGGGGGCCCCCGGGGAAACCCTACCCCCCCCGGGGGACCGCGGAG
>NZ_JAIUKB010000195.1:0-13148 GCF_020176785.1 Saccharopolyspora sp. 6V
TTCCCTTTCCTGTCAGCGGCGATGCCGCTGTGAGCAGCAACCCAGCACGCAGCAGAACCACCCGCGGGTTCTCAGCGCTGTCCTCGCGAGGAAAGCGCTGAGGTTCCGCCACCCGACCCACCCCGCAACAGGAGCGGGACGAACGATCACACATCGCCGGTCGCGAAATACGCTCGGCAGCGACCTTCGTCGTCGTAGTCGGTGGCGATCTCCAGTACCTGCTCCTCCCCGACCGGCAGCAGCGAGGAGCTGTAGTTCGGGCACGGGTCGTCGCGCGCCGCCGGGACCTCCACGGGTGCGGGGATCGGGACGGGTGTGCTCGAACCCGGCTGCTCGGTGACGAACAGCGTCGCCCCGTTGCCCTCGGCGACGGTCCCGTCGGCGTGCTTGAGCTCCTGGCCGACGGTGACGACCTTCCCGTCCGGGGTCACGGTGATCTTCGGTGCGTGCGCGAAGAACCGCCCGTCCTCGGTCGCGAGCAGCGTGCCGTGCGCGGCGGGATCGCCCCAGTCCGAGCCGTCGTCGGAGAGCCGGAAGTAGGCGGCGCAGCTGTACGGGTCGCCCCCGCCGCAGATCTCGTAGGACAGGTAGTGGCGGCCGTCCGGCAATGGCCGCACCACCGCCATCCCGGGTCGCAGGTCGCCTTCCGGGACCTGCACCACCGGTTCCGGCGCGTCCCAGTTCACGCCGTCGGTGGAGGTGGTGCGGTGCAGCACCTGGCTGTGGCCGGGCTGGTTCTCGTCGGCGTAGTAGCAGCCGAGGGTTCCGGCGGCGTCCACGGCCAGCTCCGGTTCCCACATGCCACCGGTGCCGGTGGCGGTCGCGCAGGTCGACAAGTACGTCCAGGTGCGGCCGCGGTCCTGGCTCTGGAACACCGGCAGCCGCATCCGCCGGTCGGTCTCCTGGTCGGCGCCCGCGCTGCCCGTCCACAGCAGCGTCCCCGCGGGCAGATCTCCCACCGGGTTCGGCAGTTCCAGCAGGGAGCCGCAGCACAGGCCGTCGCTGAAGCCGTCATCGGTGATGCGGCCGACCTCGGTGAAGGTGACGCCGTCGTCGGTGCTCTCGTAGAGGGGGACGGAACCGCCGCCGGGCCCGAAGCTCACCGTCGCCGTCAGCACCGCCCCGGAGTCCTCGCCCGCGTGCCGCAGCCGGACCGTGGTCGGGTAGTAGGCCACGTCGTCGGACAGCGGGGTCCCCGTCGCGGCCGGCGCCACCGCCGATCCGGTCCCGTCCGCCGACTCGGCCTCCGCCGCTGATCCGGCCCCCGTCGCTGATCCGGCCCCCACCGCTGCTCCGGGCAGCGCCATCGCCGCCAGCACCCCGCACAGCAGCAGCATCCCCGGTCTCGCACGCCGCATCGGTTCCCCTTCCGTCCAGCCCACGAGCGCATCCGCTCGATGATCAGGGGGAAGTCTGCCCGTTCCGGGCGGTTCGCGGTAGCCGCCGACAGTGGCAGCCCGCGGGCTCATCGCCCCGCCCACTCCGGGCCGTCGGGGAAGCGGAAGCGGCGCAGCGACTCGGGCAGGATCCGCGCGCTGTAGCCCGGTGCGTCCGGTGGCAGGTAGCGCGCGCCGCGCAGCCGCACCGGGTCGGCGAAGTGCTCGTGCAGGTGGTCCACGTACTCCACCACCCGCCCGTCCATCGACCCGCTCACCGCCACGTAGTCGAAGATCGACAGGTGCTGCACCAGTTCGCACAACCCCACTCCCCCGGCGTGCGGGCACACCGGCACCCCGCGCGCGGCGGCGAGCAGCAGCACCGCGACGGCCTCGTTGACCCCGGCGAGCCGGCACGCGTCGAGCTGGCAGACGCCGATCGCCTCCGCCTGCAGGAACTGCTTGAACATGACGGCGTTGTGCGCGTGCTCGCCGGTCGCGACCCGGGTGGGGGCGATGGCGCGCTGGATCGCGGCGTGCCCGAGCACGTCGTCGGGGCTGGTGGGTTCCTCGAACCAGTGGACGTCGTGCTCGGCGAGGCCGCGGTGCCAGCGGATCGCGTCCGCCACCCCGAGCGCCTGGTTCGCGTCGATCATGAGGCGGCGGTGCGGACCGAGCTCCTCGCGGGCGATGCGGCAGCGCCGCCGGTCGTCGTCCAGGTCCGCGCCGACCTTCAGCTTCACCGAGTCCCAGCCGGCGGCGACCGCGTCCCGGCACAGCCGCCGCAACTTCGCGTCGTCGTAGCCGAGCCAGCCCGCGCTGGTGGTGTAGGCCGGGTAGCCGCTCTCGCGGACGCGCCGCTCCCGCTCGGCCCGGCCGGGTTCGGCGCGCCGCAGCAGGTCCAGGGCCGCCGCCGGGCTCAGCTCGTCGCGCAGGTAGCGCCAGTCCACCAGGTCCACGATGCGGTCCGGCGCCATGTCGGCCAGCAGCTTCCACACCGGCTGGTCCGCGAGCTTCGCCGCCAGGTCCCACACCGCGTTCACCACGGCGGCCGTCGCCAGGTGCAGCACGCCCTTGTCCGGGCCGAGCCAGCGCAGCTGGCTGTCGGCGGCCAGGTGCCGGGCGAAGCCGCCGAGGTCCGCGGTGATCTCCTCGACGGGCATCCCGCGGACCCGGCGGGCGACGACCTCCACGGCGGCCACGACGAGCTCGTTGCCGCGGCCGATGGTGAAGGTGAACCCGTGGCCCGCGGGGACCCGCGGGTGGTCGGTGCGCAGCACCAGGTAGGCCGCCGAGTAGTCCGGCGCCGGGTTCGTCGCGTCGGAACCGTCGAGCTCCCGCGAGGTGGGGAACCGCAGGTCCACGGTCTCGAAGTCCAGGATGCGGGCGGTCATCGGCGGCTCCTCGCTGCGGCGGCTCCTGCTCGAACCCACCAGACGACCCGGCCGCGCGCAAGGAGGAATCCCGTTGCCCTGCACGGGATTCCTCCATCCGGACCTGCGCTCAGCCCGCGCGGCGGCCGACGCGTTCGACCGCGGCGACCAGCGCGGAGCCCTGTCCGGTCAGCGCGTCGCGGAGCCGGGCGACCTGCTCCGGCCGCGCGCGCTGCGGCGTACCCGCGTCGAACGGCGGCGCCGGGTCGTACTCCAGGACGAGCTGCGCGAACTCGGCGGTCTCCGCGTCGAGCAGGCGGGCCACCAGGGTGAGCCCGAAGTCGATGCCCGCGGTGACGCCGCCGCCGGTGATCCGGTTGCCGTCCTCGCACACCCGCTCGGCGGACACCTCGACGCCGAGCCCGGCCAGCAGCTCCCGCGTCGCCCAGTGGGTCGCCGCCCGGTGCCCGTCGAGGAGCCCGGCCGCGGCCAGCACCATCGACCCGGTGCACACCGAGGTCACGTACCCGGCGGTGCGCCCGCGGTCGGCGAGGAATTCCAGCACGGCCGCGTCGGACAGCAGGGCGCTGACGTCCCCGCCGGGTACGAACAGCACGTCCACCTCGACCGGGCAATCCGCGAAGGTGGCCGTCGGCTCGATGCGCGCCCCGCTGTCGCAGCGCACCGGATCCGGCGTCGCCCCGACCAGCGACACCTGCATGCCCGCCGCGGTGAACACCGCCTGCGGGCCGACCAGGTCGAGCAGCGTCATCCCGTCGAACACCAGCATCGCGACGGTGGGGGCGGGTGCGCCCGGGTTCTCGGTCATCAGTCCTCCGTGGTCCGGTCCGATGACCTCACGCTAGGAGTGATCGACTTCCCGGGACCGCGGGAAAACGGCCAGGTTCCGCCGGATTCCGGCCGCTCACCGCCTGCGCGGCGCGGCGCGGTCCAGGTCGAACAGGTCGTAGAGGCGCTGCTGCACCTCGGTGCGATCGGTGATCACCCGGCGGGTGCGCGGCCTGCCCCCGGTCGACGGGTAGCGCAGCACCGTCTCCTGGATGCCCGCGAGCTGCTCGAACATCTCCCGCACCGACAGGTCCAGCCCGGCCTGGTTGGCCTCCTGCCGCATCAGGTGCAGCACCGAGACGGCCAGCACCGAGATCATCCGGTCCACCGCGATCCGCTCCGCGTCCGCCCGCCCGCGGGTCTGCGGGCCGCGGAGCCTGCCGAACGTGGAGTCCAGGTGGTAGCGGGCGCGGTAGGCGGTGATCACCTCGGCGGCGGACCACGAGTCCCGGTCGGTGACCAGCAGCTGCTTGCCGAAGAACTCCGCGGCCACCCGCCTGCGCGCCGCCGCGTCGATGTGCCAGTGCAGCCGCAGCTCCCCCGGCGCCGACCCCTGCAACGAGGTCACCAGCACCCGGTCCAGCCAGCGCACCCGGGTGATCCGGGAGATCTCCGCGAGCACGTGGTCCCGGGACCGCCGGTTGTCCCCCGCGGCGAGCGCCTCGGCGAGACCGTCGAGCCGCCGCGCCGCTTGGCCCAGCGCCTCGGTGAACCCGCGGGCCTGCGCCGCGTGCAGCGTCTCCGAGTGGGTGAGCAGCACCCGCCTGCTCACCCCGTCCACCACGGCCCGGGTGTCCAGCGCCGTCAGCCCCGGCAGCCGCCGCGGGTCCACCGGGCGCCGCGCCGTCGGCGGATGCGCCAGCAGCTCCGGGTGGTCGCCGGGCAGCAGGCCGCCGACGAAGCCCAGCCCGGCCTCCGGGTGCGCGTGCGGATGGGTGCCCGCGTCGTGCACCACGGTGATCTCGCCGGTGCCCGCCCGTTCCCGGTGCCGTTCGGCGAGGCGCCGCGCCAGCTCCCCGTACGGCGCGCGGTCGGCCCGGCCGCACAGGTGGTCCTGGGTGAGCAGCGGGATCGTGCCGTCCCGGCTCACCAGCACGCCCATCCCGGCCGGTTCGCCGCGGTCCGGTGCGGCCGGGGAGCTCAGGTGCGGAACGTCCACCACCAGCGCGGGCAGCACGTCCGGGGCGCCCAGCTGCGCGCGCACCGCGGCGGCCATCCCGAACTCCACCTCGCGGCGCTGCTCCGGGCCGATCTTGCGCAGCGCTCGCCGCATCCGGCCCGGTTCCCACAGCTGCGCGGGCGGCTCGGGGCGGATCAACCGGGACACCTCCGGCCACCACCGCGCCGGCTCCCGGTCCGCGGTGGCCCGGTGCAGCACGGCCAGCGCCACCACGGTTCCCGCCGAGACCGCCGTGCGCTGCCTGCCGACGGCCGCGTCCACGATCCCGGCCAGGTCCAGCCGCCGGATCGTGCCCCACACGGCGGCGACCTCGCCGAACGCGAGGTGGCGGGTGTGCTCGGGTTCGGCGGCGACCCGGTCCACCGCGGCCGCCACGTCCTCGGCGGTGCCGAGGTAGCGCTGGGCCACGATGCGCGGCTCGCCGTCCACCCGCGCGGACTCCACCGCGTAGTAGTAGGTGCGGCCCCCGATCCGCTTGCCGACGATCGAAGCCATGCTTTAGGTAATACACGCGCCGGTCGCCGCCCACAACCGGATGTGAGCCGCTGATCAGGCACGACACCGCCGGTGACGGACCGGTGGCGGGGGGGGGCGTTCGTGTACTGGCGAGGGTCGCCGGGGGCCGCTTAGCGTTCCCCGCATGGCTTCCGACGACGTTCCCACCACCGCGGCCGCCCCGAACGCCTCGGCGATGCGCCGCGCCCTCGCCCGCGCGCGGGACGGCAAGGCGCTCGACCGCGACGAGGTCACCGTGCTGCTGCAGGCGCGGGACGCGGACCTGGACCGGCTGGCCGAGTACGCGGCCCGCACCCGCGACGCCGGGCTGCGCGACGTGGGGCGCGAGGGCGTCATCACCTACAGCCGCAAGGTGTTCATCCCGCTGACCCGGTTGTGCCGGGACCGCTGCGGGTACTGCACGTTCGTCACCGTCCCGGGCCGCGTCGAATCGCCCTACCTGTCCCCGGACGAAGTGCTCGACATCGCCCGCAAGGGCGCGGCGATGGGCTGCAAGGAAGCGCTGTTCACCCTCGGCGACCGCCCGGAGGACCGCTGGACGGCGGCCCGCGACTGGCTCGACGCGCACGGCTACGACGACACGCTGTCCTACGTGCGGGCGATGGCGATCCGGGTGCTGGAGGAGACCGGCCTGCTGCCGCACCTGAACCCGGGCGTGATGAGCTGGCAGGAGCTGCAGCGGCTCAAGCCGGTGGCGCCGTCGATGGGCATGATGCTGGAGACCACCGCCGCCCGGCTGTTCACCGAGAAGGGCGGCCCGCACTTCGGCTCCCCCGACAAGGACCCCGAAGTGCGGCTGCGGGTCCTGGAGGACGCCGGGCGCACCACGGTCCCGTTCACCACCGGCATCCTCATCGGCATCGGCGAGGACCACGGCGAGCGCGCCGACGCGATCTTCGCGATCCGCAAGGCGGCCCGCGCCTACGGCGGCATCCAGGAGGTGATCGTGCAGAACTTCCGCGCCAAGCCGGACACGAAGATGCGCGCCACCCCCGACGCCGACCTGCAGGAACTGGCCGCCACCATCGCGGTCACCAGGATCGTGCTCGGCCCGAAGATGCGGGTGCAGGCGCCGCCGAACCTCATCGGCGACGAGTACGCGCTGATGATCCGCGCCGGCATCGACGACTGGGGCGGGGTGTCGCCGCTGACCCCGGACCACGTGAACCCGGAGCGCGAGTGGCCGCAGATCGACGAGCTGGCGCGGCTCACCGAGCAGGCCGGGTTCCGGTTGCGCGAGCGGCTCACCATCTACCCCGAGTACGTGCGGGCGGGCGAGCCGTGGCTGGACCCGCGGCTGAACGCGCACGTCGCGGCGCTCGCCGACCCGGACACCGGCCTCGCCAGGGAAGGCGTGCAGCCGACCGGCATCACCTGGCAGGAACCGGACGGCGGCTGGCAGAACCTCGCGGGCAGCGGGCGCACCGACCTGCACGTGGAGGTCGACACCGTCGGGCGCACCGGCGACCGGCGCAGCGACTTCGACTCGGTCTACGGCGACTGGGGTGAGCTGGCCGAGCGGGTGCCGACCGCGCCGCGCCGGATGGACGCCGACGTGCGGGCCGCGCTGCGGCGCGCCGAGCAGGACCCGGCGAACCTGCCGACCGAGGACGCGCTGGCGCTGCTGCACGCCGACGGCGCCGACCTGGACGCGGTGACCGCGCTGGCCGACGGGCTGCGCCGGGACGCGGTCGGCGACGACGTGACGTTCGTGGTCACCAGGAACATCAACTTCACCAACGTCTGCTACACCGGCTGCCGGTTCTGCGCGTTCGCGCAGCGGCGCACCGACGCGGACGCCTACACGCTGTCGCTGTCCCAGGTCGGCGACCGGGTGGACCAGGCGTGGGCGGCGGGCGCGACGGAGATCTGCATGCAGGGCGGCATCCACCCGGACCTGCCCGGCACCGCCTACTTCGACCTGGCCGCCGAGGTGAAGCGACGGCAGCCCGGCATCCACCTGCACTCCTACAGCCCGATGGAGGTCGTCAACGGCGCCTCCCGCACGAACCTGTCCATCCGGGACTGGCTGACCCGCGCGCACGAGTCCGGTGTGGACTCGTTGCCGGGCACCGCCGCGGAGATCCTCGACGACGACGTGCGCTGGGTGCTCACCAAGGGCAAGCTGCCCACCTCCAGCTGGATCGAGGTGGTCGGCACCGCGCACGAGCTCGGCATCCCCACCACCTCCACGATGATGTACGGGCACGTGGACACCCCGGAGCACTGGGTGGGGCACCTCAAGCTCATCGGCGAGCTGCAGCGGAAATCCCTGGAGAAGACCGGGAAGCGCGGGTTCACCGAGTTCGTGCTGCTGCCGTTCATCCACCAGAACTCGCCGATCTACCTGGCGGGGCTGGCGCGCGCGGGCACCACGCCGCGGGAGAACCGGGCGGTGCACGCGGTGGCGCGCATCCTGCTGCACGGGCTGATCGACAACATCCAGTGCTCGTGGGTGAAGCTGGGCGTGGACGGCTGCCGGGACGTGCTGGCGGGCGGGGTGAACGACCTGGGCGGCACGCTGATGGAGGAGACGATCAGCAGGATGGCCGGCGCCGACAACGGTTCCTACAAGACGATCAGCGACCTGGCGGAGCTGGTGGCGCCGACCGGGCGCCCGCTGCGGCAGCGCACCAGCCTCTACGGCAGGCCGGACGCGGAGCGCGTCGCGGCGGCCACGGCCAGCGACGGGGTGACCCCGGCGGTGCGCCGGTCGCTGCCGGTCGTGAGCTGAGCCGGTTTCGAGCGGGGCCGGTCGCGCACGCGCGGCCGGCCCCGCCGCGCTTCCCGGGGAGTTCCGGAGCGCGGAACCGCCGGAGAACGCGGGGTCTCCCGACGGCGGTCTCCCGACGGCACGGGGCTTCCGACGGCACAGGGCTTCCGACGGCACGGGGCTTCCGGAGAGCCCGTGAAACGCGAACCCGGACCGGACGGTGGACCGCGAACGGTCTCGCCCGGTCTCGACGATTCACCATTGTCGAGCGCGCGGACGCGCCGTTCGTCAATTCCGCTGTCGATTTCTCGCCAAGCGAGTCGCACGACCACCCGACGGCAGCCGCGCACCGCGGCGCCGAACCGGGCCGCGCCCCACGCGCATCCCGCTCCGCACCGCCATGACCTGCGGGTGAGCACTGCGACCACGGGTCCACCCGAGCCGGTGGGTGGACCGCGGCCGATCGCATCACCGCCCTGCGCCGGCATCGCCCGCGAGACCGGGAGAGCCCTTCGGAACCGATTCCGACGACGAGCAGGGGTGAGTTAACAACACGGCAATCGCGGGGTCAAGTTCTCATCCGACGATCCGGGCGGAACTCCTTTTCCCATTCACATCTCCGGGAATTCCCGGGCGATCTCCGGTCTTGACTTTCGGACGCGGGACCGCAGAATCATGGGAGCGTTCTCACGGGAGCGGCCACCCCACGGGCCACCCGCGAGCGACGACGAGCCGGACGAGTCCCGCGCGGACCGCCGCCCACGTGGCGACCGCGGAACCCGTTGGACACGCCCTCGTCGGAAAGGCTCGCCGTGCCGCTCCCCCTCCGCGCAGGCCTCGCCGCGCCGACGTCCCCCGATCCCCCGCCGCCCACCGGGCCGCGGGCGCAGCACGCCGCCCCAGGAAGGAGCCCACGACACCGGACATCTCCCGCTCCCCAAGGATTCAACCGCGAGGGGTCGCAGACCCCCGCCCCGTCAGACAGGCAGCAGCATGAAGATCTTCGGTAGAACCGAGACCCGCCCGCGGCAGGCGGTGCTGGCGCTGGCGACCGCGTCGGCCGTGGCCGCAGGGCTCGTCACCGTCACCGCCGCGGGGGCAGAGCCGCAGGCTCCGGCGCCGCAACCGGCGCAGGCGGTGCGCGACACCGACCCGAAGAACCCGGACTTCGGTCCCAACACCTACATCGCCACCCCGTCCACTCCCGCGGGCGAGTTGCAGGGCAAGCTCGACGAGATCGCCGAGCGCCAGCACACCAACCAGTTCGGTCCCGAGCGCGACGCCGTGCTGTTCCAGCCCGGCGACTACTCGGCCGACGTGAACCTCGGCTTCAACACGCAGGTCGCCGGCCTGGGCATGTCGCCCGACGACGTGAACCTGAACGGCCACGTGCGGGTCGAGGCGGACTGGCTGGGCGAGGGCAACGCCACGCAGAACTTCTGGCGCACCGCGGAGAACCTCTCGGTCACGCCGCCCGACGGCGAGATCGAGCGCTGGGCCGTGTCCCAGGCCGCTCCGTACCGCCGGATGCACATGCGCGGTCAGATGCAGCTGTGGAACGGGTACGACGGCTGGGCCAGCGGCGGCTACATCGCCGACTCCAAGATCGACGGCCTGGTCGAGTCCGGTTCGCAGCAGCAGTTCCTCACCCGCAACAGCGAACTGGCCGGCGGCTGGGACGGTTCGGTGTGGAACATGATGTTCACCGGCACCGTCGGCGCTCCCGAGCAGCACTTCCCGGACCCGTCGCACACCAACGTGCCGGAAACCCCGAAGCTGCGGGAGAAGCCGTTCCTGAACATCGGCGAGGACGGCGGCTACAACGTGTTCGTGCCCGCGCTGCGGGAGAACACCCAAGGGGTCAGCTGGGCGAACGGCGCACCGGAAGGTGAGCAGATCTCGCTGGCGGACTTCTACGTCGCCAAGGAGGGCGACAACGCCGCGACGATCAACGCGGCGCTGGCCGAGGGCAAGCACCTGCTGTTCACCCCCGGCGTCTACCACCTCGACGACACCATCAAGGTCGACAACCCGGACACCGTGGTGCTCGGCATCGGCATGGCCTCGCTCGTCCCCGACACCGGCAAGCCCGCGGTGTCGGTGGCCGATGTGGACGGTGTGAAGCTGGCCGGGCTGTTCATCGACGCCGGTGAGCAGAACTCGCCGTCGCTGATGACCCTCGGCGAGGAGGGCGCGGACCAGAGCCACGCGGAGAACCCGACGCAGCTCTCGGACGTGTTCTTCCGGATCGGCGGCCCCGGCGTGGGCAAGGCGACCAACACGCTGACCGTCAACAGCAACGACGTGCTGCTCGACCACTCGTGGATGTGGCGCGCCGACCACGGCGACGGTGTCGGCTGGGACGTCAACACCGCCGAGACCGGCCTGATCGTGAACGGCGACAACGTCACCGCGCACGGCCTGTTCGTGGAGCACTACCAGAAGAACAACGTGGTGTGGAACGGCAACGGCGGCCGCACCTACTTCTTCCAGAACGAGTTCCCCTACGACCCGCCGGACCAGGCGGCGTGGGGCGGCGACGGCGGCTGGGCGGCGTACAAGGTCGCCGACGACGTCACCGACCACGAGGCGTGGGGCCTGGGCAGCTACTGCTTCTTCGACACGAACCCCGAGGTCACGGCCGCGCGTTCGTTCGAGGTTCCGGTGAACCCGGGCGTCAAGATGCACGACCTCGTGTCCGTCTCGCTGGGCGGCACGGGAACGATCGACAAGGTCATCAACGATCAGGGCGACACCGCCAACGGTGACAACCAGATCAGCTACGTCCCGGAGTACGGCGGCTGACCTCCCGCTCCTCCGACCGGTGCCCGGGTGCGCGATCCGCACCCGGGCACCGGCGCGTTCCGGGGACGTGCGACACCGCCGCGCGAACCGGCCGCCGTCGCCGTCTCACCCGGCGCACGGGACGTAGGCGAGGCCGTGCGCGCCGGCGTCCCCGGCCTTCGCGACGCGGATCCGGGTAAGCACTCGCAGCGAATTCAGGTCGACGACGTCCACCGCGGAGTCGACGACGCAGGACGCGTAACCGAGGGCGCCGTCCGGCGAAGAGGTGATGGTGAGCGGGCTCCGGCCGATCTCCAGCTCCCCCAGCCGCTCGTGGCCGTCCGCCGCGAACACCACCAACCGCCCGGGATCCTGCCCGGTCACGCCGGAGGCCGCGGCCGGCCGCGGCCGGAGCTCCCCGACCAGCAACTTCCCACCCGCGGTGAGGTGCACCGGCATCACCCGGTTCTCGGTCGGCAGCACCTCGGCGACGGTTCGGGTCTCCGCGTCGATGACCCGGACGCCGTTGGCGTTCGCGGAGCCGTCCTCGGTGAACGAGACGTACGGTCCCCCGACGTACACGCGGGCGCCGTCCGCCGACACCGCCAGTCCTTCGCTGCCCGGGACCTCGACCCGGCCCACGAGCTCGCCCGCGACGAGATCGACGACGGAGACGAACGGCGCCTCCTTGTTGGTGGCGTACCCCGTCGTGCCGTCCGGGCCGATCGCGAACCAGTGCGGGCCGGGCGCTCCGGTGTCGATCCGGCCGAGGGACTTGCGCGAGCCGGTGTCGACGACGACCACACCACCGGACCGGCCCGGCGCGCCCTCGACGCTCACGTACAGCCGGCCGCGGTCGGCGTCGAGGGCCAGGCCGTGCGGAGCGTGCTCGGGGGCGAGGTCGACCACGTCGATGATCCGCTTGCCGTCCGGGTCGATCGCGGTGATTTCGCTGCGCCGGCCCGCGTTCGCGTGGTAATAGCCCGATCGGTAGGTGTGCGTGCACCACAGCACGCGGTGGGTCGGGTCGAACAGCAGTTCGTGCGGTTCGGGCGGCACTTCGACGACGCCGACGCCCCGGTCGGACTCGGCGTCGAAGAACGACACGGTGGAACCGCTCTGGCTCACCACGGCCAGCACGTCGCCGGATCTCCCTGTCTTGGCGGGACTTCGCATGATCGGTTCCCTCTCAGGACGTTTCCGAGGACGGCGCGGTCAGCGATCCGCGCCGTGCGAACACCCTCAAGCCTGGCCGGGCCGATCGATGCCGGCAATGCAAAGATCAGCATGGAATCATTGCCCTCAGCGAAAAGATGGTGGAGGCGCGCGTGGACCTGAACCTGTTGCTGGTGCTCGATGCCCTGCTCGCGGACAACAGCGTGACCAGGGCGGCCGAACGGCTCGGCACCTCACCGGCCGCGGTCAGCCGGAAGCTCGCGAGCCTCCGGCGGATCGTGGGAGATCCGCTGCTCGTCCGCGCCGGGCAGGCGCTGCAACCCACGGCACGAGCCCTCGAACTCCGCGGCGAGGTGCGGGCGCTCATCGAGCGGTCCGAGTCGGTGTTCACCGCCACCGACGTCCCGGATCCGGCGACGCTGCACCGGGTGTTCACCGTGCAGGCAGGCGACTTCCTGCTCGCCGGGCTCGCCGCGCCGTTGATTTCCACGCTCCGGTCGCAGGCCCCGCACGTGAGCGTCGTCTTCCTGCCGGAGTCGTTCGAGGGCACTCCCGCGCTCCGGCAGGGCGTGGTGGACCTGGAACTGGGCGTGCTCGGCCACCTCGACCCGGAGACGTGCTCCGACCGGCTGATCACCACGGCACTCGTGGGCGTGGCCCGGCAGGGCCATCCGCTGTTCGACGGTCCCATCGACGCCCGCCGGTTCGCCGAAGCCGACCACATCAGCACGTCCCGCACCGGCAAGCGCCGCGGACCCATCGACACGGCGCTGGCCGAGCAGGGGCTGCGCCGCCGGGTCCCGATCACCGTGCCCGGTCACACCAGCGCGATGCTCCTGGCCAGGACGACCGACCTCGTCTGCCTCGCCCTGCCCGGAGCTCCCGCGGCCGACTGGCTCGACGCGCTCGGGCTGCGCACCTTCCCCGTGCCGCTGGACATCCCGCCGATCGAGATCGGCATGGCCTGGCACCCGCGCAACGACGCCGATCGCGCGCACCGGTGGTTCCGCGAGCACGTCCGCGGCATGCTCGCTCGGCAGCGCCCGGCCGACCTCGTGCCCGCCACGCCGCGCGGCACGGGAACGACCGATGAGGTCATCGGCGATCAGGGCGACACCGCCAACGGTGACAACCAGATCAGCTACGTCCCGGAGTACGGCGGCTGACCTCCCGCTCCTCCG
>NZ_JAIUKB010000196.1:0-12453 GCF_020176785.1 Saccharopolyspora sp. 6V
GACAGCGTTTTCTCCTGTGGCGGAGCCACCGGTGAAAACGATCCCGCAGCGAGGAGGGCGCTGAGGTTCCGCCACCCCACCCCGAGAGCAGAACGACCCGAGAGCAGAACGACCCGAGAGCCTCACCCCCGAGGCTTCGCCGAGTCCTGGAGGGTGGCCCAGCCCGGTTCGACCTGGGACCAGGAACCGGTGCCGGTGAGCACCGCCAGCTCCGTCGTCGCCAGCTGGTGCGGCACGCCGGTCAGCACCGCGACCAGGTCCTCCAGCCCGGGGTTGTGGCCGACCAGCACCGCGGTCGCGGCCTCCTCGGGCACGTCGTTGAGCACCGCGATCAGCTCACCGGCCGTGGCGCCGTAGAGGCGCTTGTCGTGCCGGGTCTCGACCTTGCCGGTCACGGCCGAGATCAGCTGCCAGGTGCGCCGAGCCCGCTTGGCGGGGGAGCAGAGCGCGAAGCCGATGTCGGGCACCCGCTCGGCCAGCCACCTCCCCGCCTCCGGCGCGTCCCGTTCGCCACGTTCCGTGAGCGGGCGTTCGAAGTCCTCGACGTCGTCCGGCCACGCCGACTTCGCGTGCCTGCACACCACCAGAGTGCGTGTCATCGCCACCGTTCCTCATCGTCGTGGCGTCCAGGGTAGTAGGACGGGCGCTGCCGAGGCGTCCGCCGAAACCGGTGCCCGGAGCCGCATTTCCCGCCGGAAGCGGACGGACCGCGCAGGCCGGGCTCAGCCCGCGAGCCGCACCGGCAGCGCCTTCGGGCCGTTGGAGATGAACGACTCGGACGGTTCCAGCGCGTCGGAGCCCACCGCGAGGGCGAGGTCGGGGAACCGGTCGAACAGGGCGGGCAGCGCGATCTGCGCCTCCAGCCGCGCCAGCGCCGCGCCGAGGCAGAAGTGCGGGCCGAAGCCGAACGCCAGGTGGTCCCGCGCCCCGCGCCGGGCGTCGAACACCGCCGGTGCGTCGTAGTGGCCGGGGTCCCGGTTCGCCGCGGCGTAGGAGGCCAGGATCGCGTCGCCCTCGGCGATGACGGTGCCGTCGGCGAGCTCGATGTCGGTGGTGGCGAACCGCAGCGGCACGTTCGCCAGCGCCGGCTGCCAGCGCAGCGTCTCCTCGATCACGTCGTCCCAGCCGATGTCGCCTGCGCGCAACGCGGCGCGCTGCTCGGGATGCGTGGTCAGCGCGACCACGGCCTGGCCGAGCAGGTTCACCGTGGTCTCGTGCCCCGCGCCGATCATGAGGATCAGCGTGTCGGCGAGTTCCCGTTCGCTGAGCCGGTTCTGCTCCTCGTCGCGGGCCGCGAGCAGCCCGCTGGTGAGGTCGTCGCCGGGGTGCTGCCGCTTCGACTCGATGAGGTCGGTGAGGAAGCGGCCCATCTCCTGCGCCGTCGCCGCCGTCTCCTCCGGGGTGGCGGAGGTGCGGAACACCTCGTCGACGATGTGGCGCAGCGTCCCGCGCATCTCGGCGGGCACCCCGAACAGGTCGGTGATGACCGCGATCGGCAGCGGGTAGGTGAAGCCGGTGCGCAGGTCCACCTCGCCGGTCTCCGCGGCCAGCCCGTCCAGCAGCTCGGCGGTGATCTGCTCGATGCGGGGGCGCAGCGCCTGCACCCGGCGCGGCGTGAACGCCTTCGACACGAGGCCGCGCAGCCGGGTGTGCTCCGAGCCGAACGCGGTGAACATGTTGTCCACGCCGACCCAGGAGATCAGCGGCCAGTCCGCCGGGATCTCGCCGCGGATCCACGCGGGCCAGTGCTGCCGCGGGTCCTTCGACACCCGTGGATCGGACAGCAGCCCGCGCAGCTCGCCGTGGTCGGTGATCACCCACGCCGGGACGTCCCCGGGCAGCGCCACCAGCGCGGCCGAGCCGTGCGCGCGCAGCCGGTCGGCTTCCCCGTGCACGTCGGCACCGGCCGGGTCGAGAGCGGCTACCGGGCACTGCGATGCGGGCATCCTGATCCTCCTGTGGTGGGGTCGGCGAGCGAGGACACGGCTGGGAAGCGCACCGGCAGGGCCGTCAGCGCCCGGTGGAAGGGGCCGGGGCGCCACCGCAGCGGTTGCTGATCATCCAGCTCGACTTCGGGAACGTAGTCCAAAAGGGTCTCCAGCGCCACGGTCGCGATCAAGCGCGCGGGCCTGCTCGCGGGGCAGGTGTGCGCGCCCGCGCTGAACGCGAGGTGCGCCCGGTTGCCCGCCGGGATCTGCCCCGACGGGTGCAGCGACGGGTCGGTGTTGATCGCGGCCATCGAGATCACCACCGGCTCGTCGGCGGGCAGCAGCACGCGCCCCAGGTACACCGGGTGCCGCGGGTAGGTGATCGCGTAGTTCGCCAGCGGGGTGAACCGCCACAGCACGTCGTCGAGCGCTTCGTCCAGCGCGACGCTGCCGGTGGCCACCGCGTCGGCCACCCGGTGCTCGGTCAGCAGCAGGTACAGCGCGTTCGCGATCCAGTTGCCCAGCGGTTCCGCGCCCGCGCCCATCGTGATGATCAGCTGGTGCTGCAGCTCGTCGTCGTCGAGACCGTGCGGGTGCTCGATCATCCGGGTCGTCACGTCGTCGCCGGGGTTCGCGCGCTTGTACCGGACGAGGTCGTTGACGCTCTCCTCCAGGTACCGGTTCGCCAGCTGCGGGTCGGTGCCGTCCCAGAGCGCGGCGATCGCGGCGACCATGGCCTGCGCGATCTCGGCGGGGCAGCCGAACATCTGCTGCAGCACCAGCATCGGCAGCTGCGCCGCGTACTCGCCGAGCAGGTCGGCGTGGCCGCGGCCGGTGAACCCGCCGATCAGCCGGATGGCGCTGGACTGCACGAAGCGCCGCAGCTGGGCCGGTTTCACCGCGGTGAGGCTGTTCTCCACCGGCGGGCGCAGCCGCGCGTGCCGCTCCCCGTCGGCGAACAGCGTGTTCGGCCGCCACGACATCATCGGCAGCACCGGGGTGTCCGGCGGAGCGGTGTCCTGCCAGCGGCGGGAGTCCTTGACGAACACGTGCGGGCTGCGCAGCACCTGCAGCGCAGTCTCGTAGTCCACCACCAGCATCGCGGGCACGTCCGGGGCCAGCGTCACCGGCACGATCGGGCCGCGGGAGCGCAGCCGCGCGTACACCTGGTCCGGGTGCGCGGTGAACTCGTCGCCGTGCAGCGGGATGCGGTCTTGCAGGTCGGGGCCGGGCAGGGCCGTCATGGTCGCTCCGTCGTCGGGGAGGTCGTCGGGGGCTGGGGGAGTGCGGTCACGAGCGCACCGTCGGGTCGGCGGCGTGCCTGCCGGAGGTCGAGGCCAGCAGCACGTGCTCGACCAGGTCGATCAGCACCCGGGTGCAGGAGCCGACGTCCCGCGCGTCGCACACCGCGACCGGCGTGTCCGGCTGCGGGTCGAGCGCTTCGCGCAGGTCCGCCACCGAGTGCAGCGGTGCCGAGTCGAAGGCGTTCACCGCGATCGCGTAGGGCACGCCGAGCTCCTCCACCCGGTCCATCACGTCGAACGAGTCCGCCAGCCGCCGGGTGTCCGCCAGCACCAGCGCGCCCAGCGCGCCGTTCGCCAGCGTCCGCCAGAGGTAGGTGAACCGCTGCTGGCCCGGCGTGCCGAACAGGTACAGCACCAGCTGGTCGTTGAGGGTGCGGCGGCCGAAGTCCAGCGCCACGGTGGTCGTCGTCTTCGCCGGGGTGAGGTGCACGTCGTCGACCGCCTCGCTGGCCGAGGTCAGCGATTCCTCGGTGTGCAGCGGCACGATCTCCGACATGGTGTCGACGAACGTGGTCTTGCCGACCCCGGCCGGGCCGACCACGAGGATCTTGGCCGACCGCCGTACCGTCTCCGCGACGTAGGCCGACTCAGGCGGAGGTATCCAGGCGGCGGAGTCCATCGAGCACCTCCTGCAGCAGATCCGTGCTGGGCACCGACGCCGGGCGGTTCGCCGAGGCGGGCGTCAGGTAGCCCTCGTCGATCAGGTCGGACACCACCACCAGCGCCACCGTCAGCGGCAGCTCGGTGTGCGCGGCGATCTCGGCGACCGCGAGCGCACCGCCCTGGGCGACCTGCACGATCCGGCGGCGGTCCGGATCGAGCTCGGGCACCCCGCCGGTGGCGGCCGCCCGCACCAGGGCGGCCGGTTCCACCGGTTGCTCCGCCCGGGCCCGGCCCCGGGTGAGCACGTAGGAGCGCACCAGCTCCGATTCCCGGCGGTGCGGTCCGGGGGTCACGAACTCCGCCTGGCGGCGGTGCGCGCAGCCGTGCCCATCTCCTGCCCGAGCCGCTTGGCGGTCATCTGCATCTCGGTCGACACCACGCCGAGGTCGGTGTCGGCGTCGGTCACCAGCACGAGGTAGGACTCCTCGCCGAACGGTTGCAGCAGCTGGTAGCCCTGCGCGTGCTGCACCAGCACCTGCTCGAAACCGCCGGTGGGGTAGCCCAGCGGTTCCATCCCGTGCCGGGCGCAGGCTTGCAGCGGCGAGCTGACCGCCGCCCAGCGCTCGGCGTCGGCCTGGTCGAGGCCGGTGTTCTTGACCAGGAGCATCCCGTCGCCGGACACCGCGATGGCCGCCCGGATGCCGGAGTGCTCGACGAGGTCGTCGAGCACCCAGCTCCGGTCGGGTTTCGGCGCCGTCGGGGCCGTCTCGGTCATGCTCGTGCATCCCTTCTGGAAGTGGACGTGTCCAACGGGTCGTCCCCGTCGTGGTCGGGCGCGGTCTCCGCGTCGTCGTCGGTGGTGCGGGTGGCGCGCTGGAGCCCGCGCAGGCCCTGGGCCGCGTCGGTGGTGCGCCGCTGCGCCCCGTCGGCGATGGGCTGCACCGAGGCGCCCTCCGGCGCGGACAGGTCGCCGGAGCGGGTCATGGTGCGGCGGGGGCGCTTGGGCAGTCCGGCGGCGGTGGTCGTGGCCGGTTCGGCCTGGCGGTGCCGCGGCGCGTCCGGTTCGGCGGCGACCGGTACCGCCGCCGGTTCCGGGGCGCTCGGCCGGATCCCGGGTTCGTCCTGCCCGGCGGAGAGCACCGGCTGCTGCTCCAGCGTGGTCAGCAGGTGGTGCGGCACCAGCAGCACCGCGCGCAGCCCGCCGCGGCTGGAGGCGGCGTCGAGGCGCACCGTGAACCCGTAGTTCGCGGCCAGCACGCTGCACCCGGCGAGCCCGGTGCGCGGCGGGTTGCCCAGCTCGGTCAGCTCGATCTCCGAGTCGCCGCGGGACAGCAGCGCGTTGGCCTGGTTCAGCGAGTCCGGCGGCATGCCGACCCCGCCGTCGTGGATCTCCAGCGAGACGCCGTGGTACTCGGCGGTGATCAGCACGTCCACCGGCGCGGTCGGCGGGGAGGAGCGGGTCGCGTTGTCCAGCAGTTCGGCCAGCGCGGCGCTGAGCGGTTCCACCACGCGGCCCAGCACCGCGGTGGTGGTGTCCCGGGTGGACAGCCGAACCCGCTCGTAGTCGTGGATGCGGGACTGGGCGGCGCCGACGAGCCGGGACATCAGCTGCGGGCTGCGCTGCTGGCCGGGCGGGGATCCGCACAGCACGGTCACCAGCTGGGCGCGCCGCTGCGCCTGCGCCAGCAGGTGGTCGATCGGCAGCAGGTCCTCCAGCACGTCCGAGCCGTGCGTGCGCTGCATGTCGTGCAGCCGCCCGGCCGCGTTGTTGGTCAGCGCGAGGATGCGCCGCATCGTGCCGCCGAGCGCTTCCTGCGCGCCCTGCACGATCTCGCGGCGGAACTGCTCGTCCGGTTGGACGGGCAGCGGTTCCAGTGCGGGGGCGGTGGGCGGTTCCACGGCCGCGGCAGGTGGAGCCTGCGCGGGTTCCGGTGCCGGGAGCGGTTCGAGCGCCGAGAGCTGCTCGATCTCCTTGTGCTGTTGGCGCAACCGAGCGCTCAACAACGCCACCGCGGCTCCCAGCAGCACCACCAGGACCACCAGGCCGCCGAGTATCCACCCTGTCGTTTGTTGCATCGCCGTCCTCACCCATCCCGCGCCACCGCGGGTACCTCGGCCTTGCCAGCCGGCTCGTGGTGCTGCGTGCGCCCCCCCCACGGCGCACGCGGGCCACCGTAGCGAATGTTGATCACATTGAGTACAGTTGGCCGGTTCGGCCATGATCAACTTCGGAAATGTGATCGAGCACTGCTCCGGGCGGGTGACCGAGGTCTTGCGCGGAGTGCCCCCGTCTGCTCTCGCGTGCCGGATTTCGCCGTCGTGCGCCGCCGAACGAGCGCCCGCGGGGCCGTTCGGGGCATCGGTGCAGGTGTCCGGGTTCCACCGGAGCCGGTACCGGGCCCACGGCGGATCTTCATATGATGTTGGGAATGTCGACACCTGCCGTTCAGCCGTCGTTGGCCGCCGAGCCGAACCCGTACGTGCCCGGCCTGAGCTCCGACCTGTACCGGGGCATCGCGGGCGCGGGCGCGGCGAGCCCCGAGTGGCTGCAGGCGTTCGCCGAGTTCTTCACCGAGGCCGCGATCATCGGCTTCCTCGCGGCCTTCGCCGTGCTGTTCGTCCAGGCGCGCAACGACGAGGACCACGTGATGGCCCGCGCCGTGCTGCCGCCGCTGGGCACCGCGCTCGCCTACCTGGTCAGCGAGGTCGTCAAGTCCTTCATCCAGGAGGACCGGCCGTGCCGCGCGGTCGCGCACGCGCAGTCCATCGCGGCCTGCCCGGAGCTGGGCGACTGGTCGTTCCCCAGCAACCACTCCACGATCGCCGCGGCCGCCGCGATCGGCCTGTTCTGCGCGCGCCGCAGCTGGGGCTGGGCGGCGGTCGTCGTCGGGCTGCTGACCGGGCTGTCCCGGGTGTTCGTCGGCGTGCACTACCCGCACGACGTGCTGGTGGGCCTGCTGCTGGGCGGGGCCGTGGCGGCGCTGCTGCCGATGCTGGCGGAGCGGATCACCCCGCTGGTGGGGCGGCTCCGCGAGACGTCCGCGGGCGAACTGGTGCTTGGTGCCGGGGACGACGGCTGGGACGACTTCGCGGACTACGACGACCGGGACGAGCACGAGCACTTCGACGAGTTCGATGACTTCGACGGCGTCCGCGGCGAGGACCGGGCGCGCGCCGGACGTCCCGCGCCCGTCGCGGACGACGACCGCACCGTCCAGCTCCCCGCCGTCGACGACGCCACCGTCCAGCTCCCCACCGTCCGCCGCTGACCGGCCCCCGGCGGGTCGGCGCCGTTCAGCCCACGAGGCTGCGGAGCCGGGGCAGCAGTTCGCGCCGGGAGAACTCGAAGAACCCGTCCTGGTGCTCGTCCCCGCCGACCTGCACGAGGGCGACGTCGGTGAACCCGGCGTCCCGGAACGACGAGACCGCGTCCACGATCGGCTCGACGTCCGGGCCGCACGGGATGTTCTCGGCCACGTCCTCGGGCCGCACGAACCCGGTCGCCGCGGCGAACCCGGCCGGTCCGGGCAGGTCCGCGTTGACCCGCCAGCCGCCGGCGAACCACCGGAACTGCTCGTGCGCCCGCTCGATCGCCGCGTCCCGGTCGGTGCCCCAGGACACCGGCAGCTGGCCGACCTTCCGGTCGCCGCCACCTGCGGAGTCCCAGCCGCGGCACAGCGCCTCGCTGGGATCGGTCGCGATCATCGCCTCGGCCAGCGGCGCGAACCGGGAGGTGGATCCCGGCCCGGACACGGCGATGCCGATCGGCACCGGCCGCGCAGGCACGTCCCACAACTTCCCGGCGTCGACGCGGAAGTGCTCGCCCGCGTAGTCGACCCGGTCGCCGCCGGAGAGCGCGCGGATGATCTCGACGGCCTCGACGAGCATCTCGTGCCGGACGCCGACCGACGGCCAGCCGCGGCCCACGACGTGCTCGTTGAGGTTCTCCCCGGCGCCGAGTCCGAGCGTGAACCGGTCCTGCGAGAGCAACCCGATCGTCGCGGCCTTCTGCGCCACGATCGCCGGGTGGTAGCGCAGGATCGGCGCGGTCACGTAGGTCATCAGCTCCAGCCGCTCGGTCACCTGGGTGACCGCGCCGAGCACGCTCCACGCGTACGGCGAGTGCGCTTGGGCGTCCAGCCAGGGCGAGTAGTGGTCGCTCATCACCGCGAAGTCGAAACCGGCGTCCTCGGCGAGCGGGGCGTGGCGCACCAGCGCGCGCGGGCCGGACTGCTCGGTCATCAACGTGTATCCGATCCGAACCATGCCGCCCAGGCTGGCAGCAGCCGCGCTTGAACGCGTCCCGGCGGCCCGTGCGGTGCGCGGACGCGGTTCAGCCGGGGCGCGGGCAGAGCCCGTCGAGGGTGACGGCGATCAGCTTGCGCACCGCGTCGTCGGCGCGCGGCAGCTTCGAGGCGAGCGCCCCTTCGACCATCTCCAGCACGAGCACGAGGTCGGCCGGGTCGAGGTCGGTGCGCACTTCGGCCGCGGCCTGCGCGCGGTGGAAGGCAGGGGTGAGCACGGTGACCAGGGCGTCGGCGAAGCGCTGCTGCTCCTGCTCGGGCAGCTGCCGGATGAGGTTGACCAGCGGCCGCCGCACCACCAGGTCGGACAGCACGACGTGCAGCAGCTCGCGGAACGGCCGGTGCTCGCGTTCGGCGCCGTCGACGAGGCGCGCGAGGGCGTCGATGCGGTTCGCCGCGACGGTGGTGGCCAGCGCGTGCCGATCGGAGAAGTGGCGGTAGACGGTGGCGCGGCCGAGCCCGGCGCGGCGCGCGATCTCCTCGATCTGCACCGGTTCGGAGCCTTCGGCGAACGCCTCGTCCGCCGCCCGCAGGATGATCTCGCGGTTGCGGCGGGCGTCGGTGCGCTGCGGGGTCAGCAACGCTCGCCGTTCGCGCACGACGCGTGATGCTACCCGTGCGTAGTGAGAACGTCGACCGGTTTCCGCTCTCGGTTCGGTTCCCTACGCTTCCGAGCCACCCGCGCCCGTGATCAGCGATGACGCGCCGAGTCCCCCACTGCACAGGAGCCCGCATGCCCGAACTGAGCCGACGTTCCGTCCTCAAAGGCGCCGCCGTCGCCACCGGCCTCACCGCGCTCGGCGCGCCGAGCGCCGCCGCGTCGAACCGGGTGCGGCTGACCCGCGAGGAACACCGGGTCGTCGTCATCGGCTCCGGGTTCGGCGGCGGGGTCACCGCGCTGCGCCTCGCCCAGGCCGGGGTGCCGGTGCTGGTGCTGGAACGCGGCGTCCGCTGGCCCACCGGGCCGAACGCGGACACCTTCCCGAGCATCACGCGGCCGGATTCGCGCATCTCCTGGCTGGGATCCACGCCGTCGCTGTTCGGCCTGGAGCTCGCCCCGTTCGACCGCTTCACCGGGCTGATCGAGCAGGTCCCCGGCCGCGGCATGGACATCATGTGCGCCGCGGGGGTCGGCGGCGGCTCGCTGGTCTACCAGGGCATGACGCTGCAACCGGACGAGGACGTGTTCAACGCGACGCTGCCCGAGCAGCTCGACTACCGGCGGATGGCGCGGGAGCACTACCCGCGGGTGGCGTCGATGCTGCGCCTGGCGACCGCGCCGGACGAGCTGATCGCCAGCGCGACCTACGAGCCGTCCCGCGCGTTCGCCCGCGGCGTCGAGCGCGCCGGGTACCCGCTGTCGAAGATCCCGATGCCGATCGACTGGGACTACGCGCTGCGCGAGCTGACCGGCGAGCTCAAGCCGTCCTACACCAACGGGGACTGCGCGTTCGGCGTGAACAACGGCGGCAAGCACTCCGTCGACGTCACCTACCTCGCCGCCGCCGAAGCCACCGGACGGGTCACCGTCGCACCCCAGCACCACGTCACCGACGTGGCGCAGGCCCCCGACGGGCGCTGGCAGGTGCACGTGGACCGCATCGCCACCGACGGCACCGTGCTGGAGCAGAAGCTCATCACGGCCGGGGCGCTGGTGATGGCGGCGGGCACCGCGAACACCACCAAGCTGCTGATGCGGGCCGCCGCCAAGGGGCAGATCCGCGACCTGCCCGACGGTCTCGGCTCCGGCTGGGGTTCCAACGGGGACCGCATCTACACCTGGACCAGCTTCGCCGAGGACTTCGGCTCGCCCCAGGGCGGTCCCGTCGTCTACGGCAGCCTGGAGTGGGACGACCCGGCGCGGGCCAACACGGTCATCCAGGCGTCGATCCCGCCGATCGCGGACCTGCGCACCACGATGCTCGTCGGCTACGGGGTCAGCGAGGGCCGCGGCGAGTTCGTCTACGACGCGCACAGCGACGACGCGGTGCTGCACTGGCCGCACGACGGCGACGCCGAGCTGGCCCGGCACGTCGACGAGCGGGTCGCCCGCATCGCCGGGGACGGCGCGGTGCGGCTGGACACCACCTCGCTGGTGCCGAACACCTGGCACCCGCTGGGCGGCGCGTCGATGGGCTCGGTCTGCGACCTGGCCGGGCGGGTGCTCGGCAAGCGCGGGTTGTACGTGCTCGACGGCGCGCTGCTGCCCGGCACCAGCGCGGCCTGCAACCCGTCCATGACCATCGCCGCCGTCGCCGAACGCGCCACCGACGAACTCGTCGCCCACGACGTCGGCACGGTGATCTGAGGCGGTCCGCCCGCGGCACCGGACGAGCCGGACCCGGGCGCCGCGGCGGGGTCCGGCGCGGCGGCGGAAGCCGCGATTTCCGCACCGAGCGGGCGAATCCGGCGCCGACCGGTACGGCGCGTGGTGCGAGCGCCACCGGGAGCGATCAGGGCCGCCCGCGTGCCCGGTCCCGTCGTGGTCGCGGTTTAAGCTGGTCGGTGGTCCGCCGCCGATCGCGGCGACCTCCCCGAACCGTTGAGAGATCGCGTGCTGCTCCGATTGCTGCGGGCCCACCTGAGGCCCTACCGGTCGTCGATCGTCCTGCTGGTGCTGCTCCAGCTGGTCCAGACGGTCGCCACCCTCTACCTGCCGACGCTGAACGCCGACATCATCGACCGCGGGGTGCTCACCGGCGACGAGGGCTACATCCTCCGCGTGGGCGCCGTGATGCTCGCGGTGTCGCTGCTGCAACTGGTCTGCTCGATCGCCGCGGTCGGGTTCGCCGCGCGCATCGCGATGTCGCTGGGCGGGGACCTGCGGGCCTCCGTGTTCGACCGCGTGCAGTCCTTCTCCGGTCGCGAGGTGGGCCGGTTCGGCGCCCCGTCGCTGATCACCCGCACCACCAACGACGTGCAGCAGATCCAGATGCTGGTGCTGATGACCTGCGCGATGATGATCACCGCGCCGATCATGTGCGTGGGCGGGATCCTGCTGGCGCTCAACCAGGACGTGGCGCTGTCCGGGCTGCTGCTGGTGATCGTGCCGGTGCTCGGCGCGTTCATCGGCGTGCTGGTGTCCCGGCTGCGCCCGGTGTTCCGCGAGATGCAGCAGCGCATCGACACCGTCAACCGCGTGCTGCGCGAGCAGATCAACGGCCTGCAGGTGATCCGCGCGTTCGGCAAGGACGTGCACGAGCAGCGCCGCTTCGGCGCCGCGAACGCCGAGCTCACCGGCAGCGCCCTGCGCGTCGGGAACCTGATGGCGCTGATGTTCCCGACCGTGCTGGTCGTGGTGAACGTCTCCAGCGTCGCGGTCACCTGGTTCGGCGCCGGCCGCATCGACGACGGCAGCATGCAGGTCGGGGCGCTGGTGGCGTTTCTGGCCTACCTGATGCAGATCCTCATGTCGGTGATGATGGCGACGTTCATGTTCATGATGATCCCGCGCGCCGAGGTGTGCGCCGAACGCATCCAGGAAGTCCTCGGCACCGAGACCACCGTGCGCCTGCCGGAGCGGCCCGTCCGCGAGCTCACCGGGCACGGCGAGCTGGAGCTGCGCGACGTCGGCTTCCGCTACCCGGGCGCGGAACGGCCGGTGCTGCAGGGCATCACCTTCGAAGCAGGGCCGGGCGAGACCACCGCGATCATCGGCAGCACCGGCAGCGGCAAGAGCACGCTGATCAACCTGATCCCGCGGCTGTCCGACGCCACCGGCGGCGCCATCCGCATCGACGGGGTGGACGTGCGGGAGATCGACCCGGACCTGCTGACCCGCACCGTTTCCTACGTGCCGCAACGGCCCTACCTGTTCTCCGGCACCATCGCGAGCAACCTGCGCCACGGCGACCCGGACGCCACCGACGAGGAGCTGTGGCACGCGCTGGAGGTCGCCGCGGCCGCCGACTTCGTGCGCGAGCTGCCCGGCGGCCTCGACGCCGAGCTGTCCCAGGGCGGCGGCAACGTCTCCGGCGGCCAGCGGCAGCGGCTCGCGATCGCCCGGGCCCTGGTGCGGCGTCCCGAGATCTACCTGTTCGACGACTCGTTCTCCGCGCTCGACTACGCCACCGACGCCGAAGTCCGCGCCGCGCTGCGCCGCGACACCGCCGACGCGACCGTCGTCATCGTCGCCCAGCGGGTCAGCACCATCCGCGACGCCGACCGCATCCTCGTGCTCGACGCGGGCGAACTCGTCGGCGTCGGCACCCACCCGGAACTGATGCGCGACAACGAGACCTACCGGGAGATCGTCCTGTCCCAGCTCACCGAACAGGAAGCGGCATGAGCGCCCCCACCCGCGCCCCCGGGCGG
>NZ_JAIUKB010000197.1:0-3701 GCF_020176785.1 Saccharopolyspora sp. 6V
CCCCCCCGGGGGGCCCCCCCCCGCCCCCCCCCCGCCCCCCCCCCCCCCCCCCCCCCCCCCCCCCCCCCCCCCCCGGCGGGGGGGGCCCCCCCCCCCGCGCCGCCCCGGCCCCTGCGCGGTTCGGGGCGGCGCGGACGGACTAGTCTCGCGGCGTGGGCGAGAACGCTGCGGAGCTCGACGCGAACAAGGTCGATCGGGAGGAGCGCATCCTCGACGCCGTCCTGACGATCCTGTCCCGGCAGGGGATCGCGGGCGTCAGCATGCGCGCGGTGGCCCGCGAGGCCGGGGTCGCGCTCGGGTTGGTGAACTACTACTACGCCGACAAGACCTCGCTCATCGGGGAGGCGCTGCGCCGGATCGAAGCGCAGGACGTCGCCATCATCGATCCGGACCCGGCGAAGAGCCCGGTGGAGAACCTGCGCGCGGCGCTGCGCCGCGTCGCCGACCACGAGTTCCTGACCACGGAGTACCTGTCCCTCCGGTTGCAGCTCTGGTCGCTGGCCCAGGCGAATCCGGCTTTCGGGGAGATCAACACCGCGGCGCAGAAGCGCTACCGCAAGGAGCTGGCGAGGCTCATCCGCGGGGCGCGACCGGACCTGGCCCGGGCCGAGGCGACCAAGCGCGCCGCGGACATCGACATCATCCAGAACGGCATCTGGCTCACCGCGCTGCTGGGGCTGGACCGAGCGTCGATCCGGCGCAGTGTCGCCCGGTGCGAGCAGATCGCCTTCGAGTGAACGCGCCCGGCCGCGTCGGCGCTCAGCCGGGCAGGCCCAGCACCGCCGAGCCGAGCCCGATGCCCGCCCCGCCACCGAGCGACGGCCCCATGCCCCGGACACCGGGCCGGTCCGCGGCACGGACCCGGATGGTCCCGCCCGGCCAGCTGAAGTCGAGGTGCCGCTCGGTCTCGTACACCCGCCCGCCCAGGACGTCGTGGAACAGGCGGCGGGAGAACGCGAGGTCCGCGGTGTCGAGGTGGGTGCTGTGCAACGGCACCGCCGCGCCGGCGGGGGTCTCCCACGTCGAGGCCCACCAGTGCGGTTCGGTCGCGCCGCGGACGCTCGGCAGCTCCGCCACGTCGGGTTCTCCGCCCGCGCGCAGCTCTTCCGCGCTCGGGTAGGCGCGGTCGGACTGCGCGAGCTGGATGACGGTCCGGTGCTGCGGTCCCGGGGGGGGGGACGCCTCGCGCCACGGCGCGTGCCCGTAGTCCTCGCCGACGACCTCCGCGCCCAGCTCCCGCACCCGCGCGACGGCCGCCCGCAGGTCCGGCACGCTGAATGTGAGGTGGTGCGGGCCTTCGCCGCGCTTGTCGAGGTGGCGGGTGAGGAAACCTGGCCCGGTCGGCTCCAGCAGCTCCAGCCGAGCTCCGCCGGTGCGCTCGCCGGTCTGCAGCAGCAGGTAGCGGAACTCCGGCAGGGATTCACCGGCGATCGGCACCACCCCGATCTCCCGCCGGAGGCGGCGCGCCCAGGACAGCGCGTCGTGCACGGCGAACGAGGTGTGGTCCAGGTCGATGCCGCCGGTGTCGGCCACGGAGGAGTCCTCTCCGGACGCGGAGGAGGGGTGCGGGACGGAGCACTCCTCCGGGAACTCCGCCCACCGGGAATTCTGCTGACCGCGCGCATGCCGATCAAGAGTTGAACGAATGTCCGACCGGTGAGATTCGCCGCGCACCGCTCGGGAATCCGCGCGTGCCGATCGGTCGAATCCGGGGCCGTGCGCCTGCGGTTCCGCGGAGCGGCGAACCGCGTTTCGGCGCCTCGGCGGAGGATGCGGCGAGGGTTTCCGCGGCACGCGTCACCCGTCGCGGAGGGCCGCCGCGGTCCACTGCACCGAACGATCGACGATCTCGGGGGAAGTGGTTCGACGGATTTCGCAGAGCTGGCCCGGGTATTCGGCGAGATCCTCGGGTTCGGGAAAGCGGTCGAACACCTCGGGCCTCCGCCACCGGAGCGGCGGATCGGGCCGCTCAGCGGTGTGCGACCGGCAGCTCGTCGGGCAGGAAGTCGCTGCTCGTGGAACGCGGGTCGGCGGAGGCGCGGAGGACGGGGAAGACCTCGGCGCGCAGGTCCGCCTCGTACTCGGCGATCGCCGCCGGCAGCGCGGATTCGCCCTCGGCGGCCCGCTGCAGCGCGTTCGTCAGCGCCGCGGCGTCGCGCAGGGCGCTGTTGGCGCCGGCGCCGAAGGTCGGCGGCATGGCGTGGATGGCGTCGCCGAGCAGCGTCACCCTGCTGGTCTCCCACGGTTCGGCCGGTTCCAGGTGGCGGATGGACTGCCGGAACAGCGTGTCCGGGTCGACGTGCTCGACGAGCTCGACGAGCCCCGGGTGCCAGCCGGTGACCGCGGCGCGCATCGCGGCGTGGAGCTGGTCCGGGGTCGCGCTCCACAGCTCCGGGATCCGCGCCGCCGAGGGGCCGCCGCGGGGCAGGCCGAAGTTGACCATCATGTACGGCTCGACCGGATCGATGTCGGCGCCGGGGGCGAGCTCGGCCACCGCTTCGGCGACCGGTCGGCGCGGCTGGTAGGCGCCGTAGGCGAACACCACCCCGTCCGGCCCGCTCGCGGTGACGAAGCCGTCGAACAGCTCCGCGGGCAGGGCGGCGGCCAGTTCGTCCGTGAGCGGGGCTCGCGACGCCACCCCGCGCAGGCCGGTGTCGACGGTCGCCACGTGCGGCAGCAGCTGCCCGCGGACCGCCGAGCGGATGCCGTCCGCGGCGACGAGGACGTCACCGGACGCGGCGGAGCCGTCGGTGAACAGCAGCCGCACGCGCTGCCCGTCGTCCTCGAAACCGCAGGCGGTCCGTCCGAAGTGGAGGACGTCCTCCAGCCCGACGCTCATGATCTGGCGCAAGGTGCGCCGGTTGACCGCCGTGTGCGGACGCTCCGGGTCGTTGGCCGGGCCGATGTGCGGGCGGGTCCCCAGCTCGCGCGCCCGGTGGTCCAGCAGGACCAGGCACTCCCGGCGGGGCTTCTCGCGGGAGGTCTGCACGTAGAGCTCGTACAGGTCGTCCGGCAGGCACTGCCGCAGCGCGCCGCCACCCGCGGCGTTCATGTGCAGCCGGTACCCGGCCTGCACGATGCCCGGAGCGCTCTCGTACACCGCGCAGCTGATCCCGCGCCGACGCAGCCCCTGCGCCAGGCAGAGACCTCCTATTCCGCCTCCGGCGATCAGGACGTGGAACGACGACACCGACTTCCTCCCCAAGGTTGGGCGCGATCCGGCCGCGGGCCGGTTCTGCCCGCCGGACGACGACATCCGCAGCCGATCCGGTCTGCTGCCCTCCACCCTGCGACCGCCGGGCCCATCGGGGAAGCCGTGATCGCCTATGTTGGTCATCGGGAATGCCGATGGCCGGGCGAGGTGCGATGGGGCTGGATCTGAACCTGCTCGTGTCGCTGGACGCGCTGCTGCACGAACGCAGCGTCACCAGAGCGGCGCAACGGCTCGGGCTGAGCCAGCCGACGTTGAGCACCGCGCTGGCCCGGTTGCGCAGGCACTTCGACGACGAACTGCTCGCCAGGACGGGCAACGCCTACGAGTTGACCGCGTTGGGAGAACGGCTCGCCGAGAACACGACGCAGGCGCTGATGTGGAGCGGCCCGGGGGAGGAGAACCCCCCGGGCAGGGGGCCCGCCCGCGCCCCCCCCCCCCGGAACACAGACGGGGGGGGCGGGCCCCCCCCCCCCGCGCGGCCCCCGCC
>NZ_JAIUKB010000198.1:0-8342 GCF_020176785.1 Saccharopolyspora sp. 6V
CACCGCCCCGCCGCCCGCCAACCCACATCGTGGGCGCGGGTGTGGCCCCCCGCGCCCCCCAAAAACCCGCCGCGGTCGTTGGGGGCCCCCGCGGGGGCCCCCCCCCCCGGGGCGCAATTCGACCCGGAGCGCTCCGACCACGAGTTCACCCTGGTCGTCGCGGACTGCCACCTGCCGACGTTCGGCCGCGTCCTGACCGACCTCGTCCGCGGGCACGCGCCGCACGTGCGGCTGAAGTTCCAGCACAGCACCGCCCACATCGTCGCCCGGGCGTCCGAGCACCTGCGCACGGTCGACGGCATCGTCCTGCCGCAGGGCGTGCTGGTGGACTTCCCGTCCCTGCACCTCTACCGGGACCGCTGGGTGTGGCATCGGCGGGCACCACCGCGGAAGCCGTCGAAGCCGATTTCGCCGAGCGGACCTGGGTGGTGGCCTACCAGCCGCCGTTCTCCGCGCTCTCGCCGATGCCCAGCCCGCTCGCCGGTGGTGCGCGGCTCGACGTCGCGGTCATCACCGAGAACTTCCTGTCGGTCCCGCACCTGGTCGCGGGCACCGACCGCCTCGGCCTGATGCCGGAGCGCATCGCCCGCACGCACTCGGGCCCGGGCATCAGCATCGTCGAGCTGCCCGTCGAGCTCGGGTACCTGGTCGAGTCCTTGTGGTGGCATCCGATGCACGAACGCGACCCCGCCCACGCCTGGTTGCGGCGCCTGGCGGCCGAGGCGGGACGAGCCCTCGATCGGTGAGCCCGCAGCGGCGGGCCTGGCCCATTCCGCGTGCGGGTTCGGATCGGCGGGCTGGTGGGGCCTCTTCCACCGCGGTCGGACGCCGCTGCCGCGCGGTGCGGTGATTCGCGGCCGCGGCCGCGGCACCGGTCGGCGGCCTCCTGGCGAGGAGCCTCGCCGGCCGTCACCGCGCCGGAGTCCGGCCGTCCGTGCGCGCTCAGCGAGGTCGTGATCGATCGGCGGGGCGCTCGTCCGTCGCATCCGGACTCCCGCGGCCGCCGTCCCGGGCGCACGGACAGCACCGACCCGAGAACCGAGCGTTGGCGGACCGGCCCGCTCGTGGGCGAAATCCGTCCCGGACGGAAGGGGAATGCGAGATGGTCCGCGATCGCGCCCCGCGGCCTGGAGGCCGTCGGCCCGCGTGAGGTAGCTTCGCCTCGCCACGCGGTATCGACCGTGGTATCGGCAGCGTGACCGGGGCTGCCCGGTGTGGAGGAACGATGATCTCGCGCATAGGCGCATTCAGCCAGCTGGTCGGCCGCTGGTTCCCGCTGATCGTGTTGATCGCCGGGGCGATCGCGCTGTCCTTCCCGAGCACGTTCGCCGGGTTGACCTCGGTGGTTCCCTGGCTCCTCGCGGTGATCATGCTCGGGATGGGCATGACCCTCGAACCGCGGGATTTCGCCTACGTGGCGCGCCGTCCGGTGGCGTTCGCGATCGGGGTCGTCGCGCACTTCGTGATCATGCCGCTGCTCGCCTGGCTGCTGACCCTGGTCCTCCCGCTGAGCCCCGAGCTGGCGGTCGGCGTGATCCTGGTCGGTTGCGCGCCGAGTGGTACTTCGTCGAATGTGATGGTGTTCCTGGCCAAGGGGGACACCGCGCTGTCGGTGGCGATGAGCAGCGTGTCCACCCTGGTCGCCCCGGTCGTGACGCCGTTCCTGGTGCTCTGGCTGGCCGGGAGCTACCTGCCGGTGAACCCGACCGAGCTGATCGTCGAAATCCTGCAGATCGTGCTGGTCCCGGTGATCCTCGGCTTCACCTTGCGGCGGATCGCCGGAACCGTGGTGGCGAAGGCGCTGCCGGTGCTGCCGCTGATCTCGGTGATCGGGATCACCGGCGTCGTGGTCGCCGTGGTGTCGGGCAGCGCGGACAAGCTGCTCAGCGTGGGGCCGATCGTGGTGCTCGCGGTCGTGCTGCACAACCTGCTCGGCGTCGTGCTGGGCTACGTGGCCGCCCGGGTGGTCGGCATCGACGAGGCGGCCCGGCGCGCGATCGCGCTGGAGGTCGGCATGCAGAACTCCGGCCTCGCGGCCAGCCTGGCCTCGACCTACTTCTCCCCGGTCGCGGCGCTGCCCGGCGCGATCTTCTCGGTGTGGCACAACATCTCCGGCTCGCTGGTCGCCACCTACTGGGCCCGACGCCCCGCCGCGGTCACCGGGACCGAACCGAGTCGGCAGGCGAGCAACGAGGTGTGACCTCGGCGGCTCAGCGCACCGGCCGGGCACCGCGCCGCAGCCCCTGAGCCGCGGGCCAGCACATCGGGACGCTCCCCGGCGTCATCCGGTCCGCCACCGCCCGTTCCCTCGGGCTCGGTGAACGTCGATCCGGATTCGACGCAGACGGGTCGTGGATGGTGCGGCGCCGGGACGTGCAGTCGTTGCGCCCGCGGCGTGTCCTCCGAGCAGGGCACGAGCCGGAGGGGAACGGCGGAGGGTCAGTCGCCCCCGCCGCGCATCCAGGTGCAGCGTTCGAGCACCCGTCAGGTCTCGTGGCCGAAGCGCATCAGGATGTGCGGGAACCCGTCGAGCTCCAGTTCTTCGGCGAGCGCCGTGCGCACTTCGCGCAACCGGAGCGGTTGGGTCATCACCGACGCGGCGATCCCGCGCGAGGTCGCCTCCAGCCACACGAGTTCCAGCGCTCGACCGATCCGCTCGTGATCGTCCGCGGTGTCACCGGTGCTGCAGAGGACGAGTGCGGAGTCGTGCTCGAAGCGTGCCGCAAGCAGCGTCTCGTCGGGAAGTCTGGTGCGGTCGGTCACCAGGCCGACGGCGGGAAGACCGCGCCGGCCCAAGGAGCTCTCCGCGATGCCGGATTCCGGCTCCTGGCCGCCGGGTTCGTCCTCGTGCACGATCCAGTGGGCGAGTTCGCGCTGGTATGCGTCGTCGTCCTGCATCACGCGCGCCGCGTAGCCGAGCGAGCGCGCCACCGCGTGCGCCTCGGCCGTGTCCGTGATCCAGTGCGTCTCGCCGCGAGCGAGCCCGGCGGCGGCCCCCAGCGAGGTGCGTTCGGCCGGAGACAGCTGCCGTCCCGGGAAGGTGCCCCGGTAGCTGCGCCGGTGCTCGATGGCGGCGAAGCGACGTTCGGTCTCCTGCCCCGGGTGCGTCCGGTGGGCCGCGGTGACCGTCGTGATCGCTCGGTCGCACCCGGGTTCCGCCACCTCGTGCACGTCCGGGACCAGGCCGAGGTGTTCCACCGCCAGCAGGAGGTTGGTCAGTGCGGTGCCCATCGAGAGCTCGCGGTCGCGTCCCAGCGGATCGTGCTCGTCGAGCAGGTCGACCGGGTGCCTGCGCAGTTCGGCCACGTCCTCGCGGACCGCGAACGTCCAAGGCCGTGCGTTGTGCACGGACGGGGCCGCCTCGACCGCGGCGTTCAGCACTGCGCGCTCCGGGGCGCTCCACACGTGCGCGCGGGGGTTCCGCTCCGCCATCACCTGGACCGTTCCTCGTTCCGGGCGCCGGGGCTCGCCATCGCCCACCGCTCCTGGCCGACGTCGGGCTCGTGTCCTCGCATACCGCACCACCTGCGTTCCGTCCTTCCGGGCGCAGCACCCAGGATGTGCCACGTCCCGGGGGCACGGCAGGGTCGTTGGGCCCCGGAACGACCTCTCCGGGACTCTCGACCCTGTCCCCCCGGGCATGCGGTGGGTGCACTCTGATGCCGTGCCGGAGGGTGTTCGCCGGGGCCGGCGATCGACGCGGGGGGAGTGCACCGTGGTGGAACGGACGGTGGTGACCGGGATCGACGGGTCGTCCTCGGCCCTCCGCGCCGCTCGCTGGGCGGCCGGGGAAGCGCGCCGGAGGTCGGCGCGACTGCACCTGCTGCACTGCGACGTGAAGTCGCTCGTCGTCGTGCCCGACGCGCCGGTCGTGCCACCGCGGCAGATGTTCCTGGACAGCGTTCGGGAGGAAGCCGAGGAGTCCCTGCGCCTGGCGGAGGAGCAGGTGCGCGAGGTCGCGCCCGACGTCGTCGTGGAGACCGAGTTCCGCATGGAGGCTCCGTCGAGCGGTCTCGTGGAGCAATCCCGGCGAGCGGAGCTGGTGGTGCTGGGCAGCCGCGGGCTGGGCGGATTCACCGGGCTGCTGATCGGTTCCGTGGCCATCGCGGTGGCGGCGCACGCGCAGTGCCCCGTCGCGGTCGTCCGCGGCGAGCACGAACCGGACGGGACCGAACCGGTCGTGGTCGGAGTGAGCGGGTCCCGGCACGACATCGCCGCCCTCGGTTGCGCTTTCGGGTTCGCGGCAGCGCGGGAGGTGCCCCTGCACGCGGTCCACGCCTGGCACTCCCTGGCCGGCGACGAGGCGCGACTGCGACACCGGGTCGACGACGGATGGGCGGTGACCCGGTCCGACGAGGAGCGCTTGCTGACCGAGGCGCTGGCGGGCTGGTCCGAGGAGCATCCCGATGTCGTGGTGCAGCGCTTCGCGCCGCTGGACAAACCGGTGCGGGCCTTGCTCTCGCACGCGGAGCGAGCGCAGCTCGTCGTGGTCGGAGCTCGTGGACGGGGAGGTTTCACCGGGTTGGTGCTGGGGTCCACGAGCCAACAGCTGGTGCAGCACTCGCCGTGCCCCGTGGTGATCGCACGGTGAGGAACGTGCCGGGCGGGGAGGAGGCGACGATGACCGAGGCCGACCGGATTCTGGTGGGTGTCGATGGTTCCCCCGGTTCGCGGGCCGCGCTCCGGTGGGCGTTGGGCTACGCGGACCGCGCCGGAGGCGAGATCACGGCGCTGATCGCGTCCGGGATACCCGCGATGATCGACATCGCGATGCCGCTGCCCGGTGAGGGAGCGGCCGAGCACGCGGCCGCGGTGTTGCGGCAGGCCGTGGACGAGACGCGTGCCGACGACGGCCGCCACGTGCGTCGCCTCGTCATCGAGGACCACGGCGCCCCCGCGCTGCTCGCCGAGGCGGCGAGCGCCGACCTGCTGGTGGTCGGGCACCGCGGTCGCGGGGGATTCGCCGGCGCGCTGCTGGGTTCCGTCGCGCAGCACTGCGTCCGCCACGCGCCGTGCCCGGTGGTGGTGGTCCGCGACGTGCTGAGCTCGTGAGGCCCTCTGCCCGTGACGCGTCACCGAGGTGCGGCGGGACCGGGGAACCGCTCCGCGTTCGCGAGGTCGCGGGCGCACACCGCGCAAGTTCGCTGCCGCGCGCTTCGGCGAAGGCCAACTCCGGCGGCTCACCGCTCCAGGTGGGCGACCGGTATTCCTTCGGTGGGAACGGATTCCCCGGGCAGCCCGGAGACCTGCGTTCGTGAAGGGTCCTCCGATGCGTGCGGCGGCCCTCGCCGCGTTCCCGCCACAGCAGTGGCAGGAATCAGCCGGTGATGCCGGGCTGCGCGGGAGTTCGTCGGCCGGAGTCACCGAACGACGGCCACCGGGCATCGCGCGTGGTGCAGCACCCCCGAGGCGACCGATCCCAGGAACAGGCCGCTGAAGCCACCGCTGCCGCGATGACCGACGACCAGCAGCGGGGAGGTCGCGGCCGCGTCGACGAGAGCGGGTACGGGATGCGCGAGCACGGCGACGGCGCGTGCGCGGAGTCCCGGGTACCGGTTCGTCCACTCGGCGAGCTGCTGGTGCGCGTGCTGCTCGATCCGCAGCTGCGTCTCGTCGCGCTCGGCCGGAGGAAGCGAGGGCGCGAGCAACCCGGCCTCGTGCCAGGCCTGCACCGCCAGCAGTTCGCATCCCCGAGCCGCCGCGGCGTCGAGGGCGAAGCGCAGCGCGTTGTCGATGCCGGGGGAGTCGTCCAGACCCACCACGACCGGTCCGCCGGAGTGCTCGACGTCGCCGCGCACCACTACCACGGAGCCGGAAGCCCGGGTGGCCACCTCGGAACTCACCGAACCCAGCAAGGCGTCGGCGAATCCGCCGAGCCCGCGCGAGCCCAGCACCAGCAGCCGGGCGGCTTCCTCGGCGCGCAGCAGCCCCTCGACGGGATGACCGGCACGGACCTCTGCACTGACCGGCGCGTCCGGCGCCGCCTCCCGGCAGGCGGCCGCGGCCTCGCGCACGGCTTCGCCCGCGGAACCATCTCGGGCGGGATCGTCGTTGATCAGCAACACGTGCAGCCGCGTGCTGTGGCGCCGGGCTTCCCCAGCCGCCCACTGCGCTGCCTCGATGGAGCGGACCGAACCGTCGACGCCTGCCACGATCGCGTTCTCGGGCTGCGACATGGCGATGCCTCCTCGCCTCGACGTGCCTTCGCGGGTGGTCGGCCCAGCCGGGCCCCTCGCACGACGTCGCCAGGATGGCGCAACGGCCACCACCCGCGCAGGGACCGAAAGTCCTCGCGGGACGCGGGCACCGCGTTCATTGCTCGGCGAAGTCGCGCAGGAGTTCGCGTGCGGTCCGGCCCGGCGCGGGGGACGGTGGTCGCGGGTTCCGGTGGCCAGCCCGCGCGCACGCCCAGTCGCGGATGCTCCAGCCCGGTCGGGACCTCCTCGCGGATGGCGGCGCCCCGGTCGAACCGCCCGGTCGTGGGGGCGGGAAGGCCCGGAGTCGATCAGGAAGGCGGCCTCCCGCGCACCACCAGGACCGGACAGGGGGCGTGGTGCAGGAGGGCTTGGCTGGTGGAGCCGAGCAGCAGCCCGCTGAACCCACCGCGCCCCCGAGCGCCCACGACGACGAGCCGGGCCCCGTCGGCGCGGGCGAGCAGCGCGCCCGCGGCCGAGCCACGTTCGACGAAGCGGTCCACCACGACGTCCGGGTACCGCTCGCACCAGCCCGCGAGCAGCTCCGCCAGCAGCAGCTGCTCGCGGTGGCGCACCTCGTCCTCGGCCGGGCCCACCCGCAGCCACGTGGCGTCGACGCCGACGATGTCCCAGGTGTGCACGACGTGCAGCGGGGCTTCCCAGGCCGCGGCCGCCTCGAACGCGTGCGCCAGGAGGAGTTCCGCCTCCCGCGAACCGTCCAGGCCCACGACCACGGGGCCGTCGACCAGCCCCTGCCCGCGGTCGCTCCTGCCGCGCACCACCGCCGTCGTGCTGTGGCTGTGCGCGGCGACGGCCAGCGCGACCGAACCGGCCAGCAGGCCGGTGAAACCTCCCAGACCTCGATCACCGACCACCACGAGCTCGGCGCCGCGCGATTCGTCGATCATCACCGATGGCGGGGTGCCGGGGCACGACTCGGTTTCCACGGGCACGCCGGGGCTTTCCGAACGCGCGGAGTCGGCGGCCTCCGCCAGCCACTTCTCCACCTCGACGCGCACCGGCGCGTGGTGCTCGCGAGGCCACGGCAGCCCGGGGAGCTCCGGGAGCACGGGCAGCGCGAACACGTCGGCGTAGACGATCCGCAAGGTGGTGCCCCGCCGAGCGGCCTCTCGGGCCGCCCACCGCACGGCACCGCGCGCGGTCCCCGAACCGTCGATGCCCACGACCACCGGATCTCGGGCGTCTCCGCTCATGTCGTCCCCCTGTTCCGGCTCGACACCCCGCAGCGAGGGGGCGAGCGCACCCGGCGCCTGCGGCGAACCGCTCGAACCCGGCCACGTTCGACCGTGCGCGATTCCTGCGCCGCCCGCCTCTCAGCAGGAGATCAGGCGCGCGCCTCGCATCGGCACCACGTCGGCGCTCACGCGGGAGGACGGACGACCAGCAGCGGGCAGGGCGCGCAGTGGGCGAGCGCCCGGCTGGTCGACCCCAGCAGCATCCCGGTGAAACCGGCATGGCCACGGCTGCCGATCACGAGCAGTTCGGCGCGCGCCGCGTGGGCGAGCAGCGCCCGGACGGGGCGGTCGTGCTCGACCGAACGGTGCAGCTCCACGTCGGGGAAGCGCTCGGTGGCTCCGGCGAGGCGTTCGGCGAGCAGGCGGTGGGCATCCCGTTCCCGGTCGGGGTCCGAGATGTCGGAGGTGAGGTCGTTCCAGTCCTCGGCGGCGACCTCGCGCCAGGTGTGCACGGCCAGCAGCGGAACTCCGCGCAGGCCGGCCTCGTGCAGAGCCCAGCGGAGGGCGTGATCGGCGACCCCGGCGGAGTCCACGCCGACGACGATGCCGCCATCCCGGCCGGGCCCGCGCGACTCGCGCACGACCGCCACCGGGCAGGCGGCGAGCGCGATCGCCGCCTCCGCCGTCGAGCCGAATTCGAGCCGCGCTCCTGACTCGTCGAGCCCGTGGCTCCCGACGACGAGCAGGTGCGCCGCGGTCGACTCCGCGACCAGCCGCTCGGCCGCGTCGCCGCGCTGGACGTCCCCGCGGCCGTCCACGGCCGGCGCCCCCCCGGGGGGGGCCCCCCCCGGGGGGGGGGGGGGGGGGGGGGGGGGGGGGGGGGGGGCGGGGGGGGGCCGCGGGGGGGGGCGGGGCGGATGGGCGGCCCGGGGCCCCCGGCCCCCCCGCCCCC
>NZ_JAIUKB010000199.1:0-11583 GCF_020176785.1 Saccharopolyspora sp. 6V
GAGCCGACGGCTCCCGCGAGTTCGCGCATGGCGCCGCCGAGCTGTTCGGCGACGCCGCTCGGGGTCGCCTTGCGGGACGGGCCGCACCGGTTCCCCGGAACGCCCGCCGTTCAGCGCTCCGCCCGGCGAGCTCGCCGAGCCGGTGCGCGCACACCATCACCGGCCGGGCGCACCCGGCCTTCCGCCGGTCGAGCGTCGATCGCGCGAGGCTCGGACGGCCGGCGGGGCACCGAGGTGCCGTCGACGACGTCCTGCAGCTCCTGCTCCCGTTCGCTCATCCCGGCGCGCACGTCCGCACCGAACGAGCCGACGGCTCCCGCGAGTTCGCGCATGGCGCCGCCGAGCTGTTCGGCGACGCCGCTCGGGGTCGCCTTGCGGGCGGTCTCGTTGACCTTGCGGGTCACGAACACGCCTGCGGCGATACCGGCCCCGAACCAGAACATCCGCCTCACTTGCGTCCTCCCTTGCGGCGGGAGTGCTTGCCCCACGGCTCTTCCTTGCGCTTGCGGCGAGCTCGGAGAGCCTTGCTCACCCCGTACGAGAAGGCCGCGGTCTTCACCAACGGGCCACCCAGTGTAGCCGTGAACAGCGACGACAACGCCGAGACGTTGCCGCTGACCGTCTTGGCGTTGGCCGTGATGCCGTCCACCCGCTCCAGCTGGGTGTTGACGTGCGTCAGGGTCGAGTTGGCCCCGGTGAACAGCGGATCGGTGTTCTCGTGCGCCTTGCGGATCGCGACGGTCGCCTCGTCCAGCGTTCGGCCGAGCTTGACCAGCGGGATCGCCAGCAGCACGACCAGCAGCACGAACGCGCCCGCGACGATCAGCGCGGCGATCTGCGTGGGCGTCACGTGCCCTCCCGGTTTCCACGTGGTTTTCCTGCCACCGACGAGGATTCGCCGGTGTCTTGATCGCGCGTCACGTTACCGTGCCACCCCCGGGCGAGCGCTTCCGGTTCGTCGGCGCGTCCGACGGTCAAGCCGCCACCGGGGTGACCGGGCCGTTCCCGGTCAGCACGCCGACCACGTTGCGCGCGGCGAGCTCGGCCATCGCCGTGCGCGTCTCCTCGGTCGCCGAGCCCAGGTGCGGGACGAGCACCGCGTTGTCCAGCTCCAGCAGCTCCGGGTGCACGGCCGGTTCCTCTTCGAACACGTCCAGCCCGGCCGCCGCGATCCGGCCCGCGCGCAGCGCCGCGGCCAGCGCAGCCTCGTCCACCACCGGGCCGCGGCTGGTGTTGACCAGCACCGCGGACGGCTTCATCGCGGCCAGCGCCGCCGCGTCGATCAGGTGCCGGGTCTGCTCGGTCAGCGGGCAGTGCAGCGAGATCACGTCGGACTCCCGCAGCAGCTCGTCCTGCGGCAGGAACCGGGCGTCGAGCTCGGCCTCCACCCCGGCGGCCACCCGGCGACGCCCGGAGTAGGCGATGCGCATGCCGAACGCGCGCGCCCGGCGGGCCACGGCCTGCCCGATCCCGCCGAGGCCGATGATCCCCAGCGTCTTGCCCTGCAAGCCCGTGCCCAGCATGAACCCCAGGTGGAAGAACCACGGCGTGCCGGAGCGGATCAGCCGCTCCCCCTCCCCGAGCCTGCGGGTCGCCATCAGCACCAGCGCGAACGCGAGATCGGCGGTGGCGTCGGTCAGCACCCCGGGCGTGTTCGTCACGGTGACGCCACGGCCGGTCAGCTCGGGCACGTCCACGTTGTCGTAGCCGACGGCCACGTTCGCAACGACCTTGAGCTGCGGTCCGGCGGCGTCGGCGAACGCGCCGTCCACCCGGTCGCCGAGCATCGCCACGACCGCGTCGGCCCCGGCCACCACCCGGCGCAGGTCCGCCGGGTCCAGCGCCCGGTCCCGCTCGCAGACGTGCACCTCGCCCGCGGTGCGCAGCAGCGCCACGGCAGGTTCGGGGAGGTTCCGGGTCACGACGATCCGCACGGCGGCTCCTTCGATGCTGATGGCTTGGTTCCTGCGCTGCGGCTCACCCGCCGCGGACGATGCCGCGCAACTTCGGGACCCGCTCGGCCAGCACCCGCTCGGCGCCGCGCACCGTCGGCTCGTAGTAGTCGGTGCCGACGAGCTCGTCCGGCGCGTACTGCTGCTCCAGCACGCCCTCCGCGCGGTCGTGCGGGTAGCGGTATCCCTTGGCGTTGCCGAGCTTCTGCGCGCCCGCGTAGTGCCCGTCGCGCAGGTGCGGCGGCACCGGGCCGGCCTGCCCCGCGCGCACGTCGCCCATCGCCGCGTCGATCGCCGTGATCACCGCGTTCGACTTCGGCGCGGTCGCCAGGTGGATCGTGGCCTGCGCCAGCGCCAGCCTGCCCTCCGGCATCCCGATGAACTGCACGGCCTGCGAGGCGGCGACCGCGGCCTGCAGCGCCGTCGGGTCGGCCATCCCGACGTCCTCGCTGGCGTGCACCACCAGGCGGCGGGCGATGAACCGCGGGTCCTCCCCCGCCTCCACCATGCGGGCCAGGTAGTGCAGCGCGGCGTCCACGTCGGAGCCGCGGATGGACTTGATGAACGCGCTCACCACGTCGTAGTGCTGGTCCCCGCCCCGGTCGTAGAGCACCGCGGCCCGGTTCACCGTGGCCTCCACGGTGGCCAGGTCGATCCGGCCGGAACCGGTGGACGCGGCGGACTCGGCAGCCGCCTCCAGCGCGGTCAGCGCACGGCGCGCGTCCCCGCCGGCCAGCGCCACCAGGTGCTCCAGCGCGTCGTCGGCGAGCTCCAGCTCCCCGGCCAGCCCGCGCTCCTCGGCGACCGCGCGGCGCACCAGCTCCCGCACGTCGTCCTCGTCGAGGCTGCGCAGCTGCAGCACCAGGGAGCGGGACAGCAGCGGGGCCACCACGGAGAAGTACGGGTTCTCGGTGGTCGCGGCCACCAGCAGCACCGTGCGGTCCTCGACCGCGCCCAGAAGCGCGTCCTGCTGGGTCTTGGAGAACCGGTGCACCTCGTCGATGAACAGCACCGTCGCCTCACCGGAGCGGCCGAGGCGGCGGCGCGCCTCCTCGATGACGGCGCGCACCTCCTTCACCCCGGACGACAGCGCCGAGAGCGCCACGAAGCGGCGGCCCGTCGCGCGGGACACCAGGTTCGCCAGCGTCGTCTTGCCGGTGCCGGGCGGGCCGTACAGCAGGATCGACGCGGGGGCCGCGCCCTCCACCAGCCTGCGCAGCGGCGCGCCCGCGCCCAGCAGGTGCCCCTGCCCGAGGACCTCGTCCAGCGACCGGGGCCGCATCCGCACCGCCAGCGGCGCGTTCTCGGCCAGCTTCTCCCCGGCGCGGTCCTCGGTCTCGGCGCCGAACAACCCCTCGTCGAACAGCCCGTCGCTCACCCCGCCGACGCTACCCGGGACCCCCGACGCGGCCGCGCCAGAGGTGCCCGGTCGGGGCACCTCCGGCGCGGCGCTCGGACGGCCGGGGTCAGCGCACGCCCGCGGGCATGGCCACCTCGGTGCGGGCGTTGTCCCGCTCGCGCTGCGCGACCCAGTTCTGCACCGCCTGGTGGCAGGCCTGGTCCAGGTGCCGCACCGTGCTCAGATCCAGGTGCACGCTCTTGTCCGCGGGCACGTTCTCCAGCCGCTCCAGCAGCCTGGGCAGCCGCAGGAAGGTGGCGTTGCCGCCGAGCTCCAGGCGCAGGTGCCCGTCGTCGTGCTCCTCCTCCGTCACCGACAGCCGCGACACGTCGAAGGCGGTCTTCACGACCGCGGCGCCGAGGCCGATCAGCGTGCCGATGAGCAGGTCGGTGGACACGATCATCACCGCGGTCAGCACCAGCACCAGCGCCTCGGGCCGGTTCGTCCGCAGCATCTCGACGACCTTGTTCAGCTCCAGCAGCTTCCAGCCCGCCTGGATCAGCAGCGCCGCCAGCACCGCCGTCGGGATGAAGCCGAGCAGCCCGGGCAGCGCCACCACGAACAGCAGCAACCACACGCCGTGCAGCACGCGGGACGCCTTCGTCTTCGCCCCGGCCCGCACGTTGGCGCCGGACCGGACGATCACCGCGGTCATCGGCAGCGCGCCCAGCAGACCGCAGGCCGCGTTGCCCGCGCCCTGGGCGATGAGCTCCTTGTTGTACTGCGTCTTCGGGCCGTCGTGCATGCGGTCCACGGCGGCCGCGCTGAACAGGCTCTCCGCGGAGGCGATCAGCGCGAATGTGATCATGGAGCCGATCACCGCGGGGGTGATGGCGGCGGCCCACGCCTCGCCGGTGGGGATGTTGATGGTCTCCAGCAGCGAGCCGACCTCGGTCATCTTCAGCGGCAGGCCCAGCACCCACACTCCGGCGCTGACCGCGACGACGGCGACCAGCGCGGCGGGGATGCCGCGCACCTTCTCCGGCATCTTCTGCCAGCCGAACAGGATCACCAGGGTGACGACGGTGGCGCCGAGCCCGGCCAGCCCCTGCGGGGTGGTGAACATGGCCGCGACCAGGCCCGGCAGCCCCGCGAACTTCTCCGCGGTGTGCGCGGGCTGCTCCAGCCCGCCCACCGGGTACAGCTGGCCGAGCATGATCACGAGCCCGATGCCGGCCAGCATGCCCTGCACGACCGAGGGCGAGATCGCCCGGAACCAGGTGCCGATGCGGCCGATGCCCATCACGATCTGCATCAGCCCGGCCCCGAGCACGATCACCCCGAGCGTGCCGAGGCCGTGTTCGGACACCGCCGAGGCGACCAGCACGGTCAGGCCCGCGGCCGGACCGCTGACCTGCATGGTGCTGCCGGGCAGCAGGCCCACCACGATGCCGCCGATGACACCGGTGATGATGCCCAGCTCGGCGGGCACGCCGGAGGCGACGGCGACGCCGACGCACAGCGGCAGCGCCACCAGGAACACCACCAGGGACGCGCCGAGGTCGGCGCCGAAGGTCCCCTTCGGCCACTGCGGAACTCCGGAACCGGTGCGCCGCTCGGCGGACGCGTTGGTCTGAGTGGTCACGATGCACTCCATCGATGTCGGGAGGAGACGCCCGCGACCGCGCGGACGCGGGCGGGCGCTGAGCGGCGGACGGCGGCCGTGGCGCGCGAACTCCGCGGGATCACCGCGGGACCTCCGCGCGGCACGCGGCCGCGCCCGTTCCGCTCGGGGAAGACCGGCGGTCCGCGGAACCGCGGGACGCCGGATCGCGGATCCACCGGTGCGCGCCGTTTCCGGACGCGCACCCGGGCGGGTCCGCATTGATGTGTTCGGGTCAGCGAATCGCGCCGAACGCCGCGTGGACCGCGCGCCGGTGCGCGGCCGCGATCACAGCGGCAGGAAGTCCACGTCGGCGGGCGAATCCGGGGTGCGATCCGGGCTGCGGAACACGAGACCGGTGTCGATCTCGTAGAACCACCCGTGCACCCGCAGATCGCCCTGCGCCACGCGGTCCCGGATGAACGGGTACTCGAACAGCGTGTCCAGCTGTTCCCGGACGTGGGCCTTGCTCTCGGAGCGCACCGCCGGGTCGGGCCCGACCGGCGCGGTCCGCGGCGGTTCGCCGGTGCCCAGCCAGGAGCGCAGCGCCGGCAGCTGTTCCAGGCCGCACCCGGCCACGCACTTCGCGGTCACGGCACCGCAGTGCGAATGCCCGCAGACCACGATCTCCGGAACGCGCAGTTGCAGCACGGCGTACTCGATCGTCGCCATTTCACTGGACGCGGAATCCGGGACGTAGTGCGGCACCACGTTCCCCGCGGTGCGCAATTCGAAAAGCTTTCCGGGTTCGGCCCCGGTGATGCGGGAGGGCATCACCCGCGAATCGGAACAGGTGATGAACAATGCCACCGGCTGCTGCCCGGAGGCGAGTTCCCGGCGGTGTGCTTCGGGGATCGTGCGCGGATGCCGACGCGCGTGGTCCACCAGGTGTTCGAAGTTCATTGCGCCGCCTCACTGAGCGTCTGAAGAGATCACGGGCCTTCGGTGTTCCGTTCCTGGAACACCGATCAGTGCCGGTAGACCTGCAGCACTGCCGGCGCGTGTCTCTCCCGGACGCACTGCGCGTCGCGCTGCGAGCACGCGTGCCCGCCGGATCGGGAGGTGGCGGGGGTGTGCCGCGCGGCGATGTCCTCGCGGAAGGCCCTCGGCAGCAGCTCCCGCGGCTCCGGCTCCCGGACCTCGCGCCGCGACGGCGAGGACGCCGCCGGGCGCTGGCGCAGCTTCTCGCTGTGCTCCTTGATCTCGTTCGTCTTGATCTCGGAGGTGTTGCGCACCGCCAGTTCCGCGCACAGCGTCGACTGGAACGGCACGACGACGGCGAGCAGAACCGTGAACAGCAGGAACACTCCTGCTCTCACGATCCTGATGCGCATCATGCCTCCTGGAACGGCGTGCGGTGGCGGCCTGCGGCCGAGGGGGTGGGGGCGACGGTGCCCGATCGGTACGTCCATCCGGAAGGCGCTCGCGCCATCGCGGCGAGCATTCGCTCCGATGTCCGCGCCCGGGGCGCTCCCGCTTCAGGAGGGGCGCGTCCACCGGTTGCTCGACACAACGTATCCGACTCACCCAGTATAAATGCAAGGGTGATCATCGCCCCAAAGATGAAGAAAGATTAATGCGCACAGCCGACCCACCCGATAAGACGCAGGAAGAGCGCTCGACATGCACGTTCCGCTACCTGTCCGGAGTCGAATCCGAAACGTGGACCCGTTCGAGTGGCATCGAGCGGACGCACGTTTCACTTCGATGAGATCTCAACGAAATCCGGATGTCCAGCACGTGACGTCGGGATCACGGCGACGTGGAACGGCCCCGGGCACCGGGATCGGTGCGCGGGGCCGCGGAAGAACGGGTCACTTCTCCTCGTCGCGGAACGCCGGGTAGCGCAGCAGCTGCAGCGCGCCGGCCCCGAACCGCTCCACCAAGGCGTCGACCATCGAGGACGCGTAGCCGGCCAACCCCGGCTCACCGCACTCCACCGCGTCGTCGCGCAGCTTGCGCCAGCGGTCCACCAGCGCCGTGCTCCGCCGCGGTGACGGCATGTGCAGGTCGATCGGCCTGTCCGACTCGCCCGTGCGGGGCAAGAACCACCACGTCGAGACCCACACCCACAGCACCTGCGCGTCGAACAGGCGGGGCAGCAGCACCTCGTCGTCGTCCAGCTCCGGCCACACCTCGGCGATCTCCGACCGCCAGGTCGCCAGCATCCCGTCCGCCAGGTTCTCCGGCAGCGAGTACGAGCACCAGGACGACGGGAACGGGTACTGCAGGTAGGCCGCGTCCAGCGCCACGTCCCGCACGCAGCCCCACTCGAAGTCCAGGAACCGCACCCCGGTCCCGGTCACGAGGCTGTTGTCCGGGCAGATGTCCGACGGGCTGAACGAGCGGTAGCGGCTCTGGTTCAGCAGCTCCGCCGCCGACTGCAGCCGGGCCGAGACCTCCGGCGGCGTGGGCACGCCCAGCGACTGCTCGATCAGGCCCGGCAGGTCTTCCAGCGAACGCACGATGTCCTCGGCCACCGGGTCCGCGCAGGACTTGGCGCCCACCCGGCGCATCAGCGCCTCGAAGTCCGCCTCCCGGCCGGCCAGCGTCGTGTGCAGGCGGCCCAGCGCCCGCGCCCACGCCAGCAGCGCCCGCTCCGCGGCCCGCGGGTCCTCGCCGAACAGCACGTCCGCGAGCGTGGAACCGCGTCCCAGGTCCTCCAGCACCAGCAACCGGCGATCGGCGTCGTGCGCGATCAGCTCGGGACCGACGCGGATCTCCGGGGGCAGCGCGGTCGCGAGCTGGCAGCTCGCCGCTTCGTGCGCGAACGGGTCCGAGCGGGCTTCCTCCGGGCATTCCCCGTAGTGCTTGAGCACCAGGGTCCGCGGCAACTCGTACGGCGTCTCGGCGACCCGCACGCGAAGCACGACGGAACGCTCGCTGCCACCGAGGTCCTCGGCGTCGGCGAGGCGGACCGGGGCTCCCATGCGCTTGCTGAGCACGGCTTCGGCGGTGCCGACGGTATCGGTCACCGTGGTGCTGGCGGGCACACGGACCTCCGGAGGGCCGGAAGTGATCTCCACGCTCATCGTCTCCAGACACTACCCCCACAACCTGAACCCGAACGGGCAAGACCGGTCAAGTGCGCCACCGCAGGTAGTGGCGCGCGCACCGCACGTGCTCGTTCGGCCGTACCCCACTCACGCCGACGGGTACCCGGAACCGGACCCGCGAGACCGTCGCGCACCGGTCCGGCGTTCCCACGTCATCCCGACGGAAGCGAACCGGGCTCGCGTTGCATCGATTCGCGCGCGACATGCTCCGCCGGACGAAGAACGGGGCCGTGCTGCTCCGCGCAGCACGGCCCCGCCCCCGGTTCCCGGCCCGGCGGCCGCCGGGTCAGCTCTGCTTCTCGGTGAGCTTCTCCGTCGGCACCGGGTCCGCGCCCTTCGCGGCCGGCTTCGCGTCCACCCCGGCCTCCTTGCGCTGCTCGGCCGTGATCGGCGCGGGCGCGGAGGTCAGCGGGTCGAAACCGCCGCCGCTCTTCGGGAAGGCGATGACCTCGCGCAGCGAGTCCGCACCGGCCAGCAGCATGCAGATCCGGTCCCAGCCGAGCGCGATGCCGCCGTGCGGCGGCGGGCCGAACTTGAACGCGTCGAGCAGGAAGCCGAACTTCTCCTGCGCCTGCTCCTCGGAGATGCCCAGCACCGAGAACACCCGCTCCTGCACGTCCGCGCGGTGCACGCGGATGGAGCCGCCGCCGATCTCGTTGCCGTTGCAGACGATGTCGTAGGCCCAGGCCAGCGCGTGCTCCGGGTCCTCGTCGAACGTCTCCGCCCAGTCGGCGTTCGGCGCGGTGAACGGGTGGTGCACCGCGGTCCAGCGGCCGCTGCCCACCGCGACGTCGTCGCTGTCGGCGATCGGCGCGAACATCGGCGCGTCCACCACCCAGACGAACGACCACGCGTCGTGGTCGATGAGCCCGCAGCGCTCGCCGATCTCCAGCCGCGCGGCGCCCAGCAGCGCGCGCGACGGGGACCGCTCGCCCGCGGCGAAGAACACGCAGTCGCCCGGGTTCGCGCCGACCGCCGCGACCAGGCCGTCGCGCTCGGCGTCGGAGAGGTTCTTGGCGACCGGACCGGACAGGGTGCCGTCCTCGCCGACCAGCACGTAGGCCAGGCCCTTCGCGCCGCGCTGCTTCGCCCAGTCCTGCCAGGCGTCGAGCTGCCGCCGCGGCTGGCTGCCGCCGCCCGGCATGACGACCGCGCCGACGTACGGCGCGCGGAACACCCGGAACGGGGTGTCGGCGAAGTACTCGGTGAGCTCGGTGAGCTCCAGCCCGAAGCGCAGGTCCGGCTTGTCGCTGCCGTAGCGGGCCATCGCGTCCGCGTAGGTCATCCGCGGGATCGGCAGCGGGATCTCGTGCCCGATGAGCTTCCACAGGCCCGCGACGATCCGCTCGCCGAGCTCGATGACGTCGTCCTGCTCGACGAAGCTCATCTCGATGTCGAGCTGGGTGAACTCGGGTTGCCGGTCGGCGCGGAAGTCCTCGTCCCGGTAGCAGCGCGCGATCTGGAAGTAGCGCTCCATCCCGCCGACCATGAGCAGCTGCTTGAACAGCTGCGGCGACTGCGGCAACGCGTACCAGGAACCGGGCTGCAGGCGGGCGGGCACCAGGAAGTCCCGGGCGCCCTCCGGGGTGGAGCGGGTCATCGTCGGCGTCTCGATCTCGACGAAGTCGCGCTCGTGCAGCACCTCGCGGGCGACCCGGTTGATGTCGCTGCGCAGCCGCATGATCCGGGCCGGGCCGGAGCGGCGCAGGTCCAGGTAGCGGTGCTTGAGGCGGATCTCCTCGCCGACCTCCAGATGCTCGTCCAGCGGGAACGGCAGCGGGGCGGACTCGGAGAGCACTTCGAGCTCGGTGGCGTAGACCTCGATCTCGCCGGTGCCGATCTCGGTGTTCTCGTTGCCCTCCGGCCTGCGCACCACGTCACCGGTGATCCGGACGCAGAACTCGGCGCGCAGCCGGTGGGCGCGCTCGGCCATCTCGCCTTCGCGGAAGACCACCTGGGCGACGCCCGAAGCGTCGCGGAGATCGATGAAGATCACTCCACCGTGATCGCGGCGGCGCGCCACCCAGCCTGCCAGGGTGACGGACTGCCCGGCATGACCGGCGCGAAGCGATCCGGCCTCGTGCGTGCGCATCACGGGTACTGAGCTCCTCTTCAGGTCGACTGGTGCGACAACCGCCCTGCGGCGGTGCTGCGACGTCCGGGCGCGGCACGGCTCGGTGGCGACCGCGGACGTGAGGGGCACCAGGCTATCCAACGTGGCAGGGGCGCCGTCCAGCAGGTTTCCGCGCGCCGGTGCCGGTTTCGGCGGACCACTCCCGACGTGGCGCGGGGCGCCCGGAATCCCGGTGCGGCGGATGCGCGTTCTCGTCGAGACCCCGAGCACCGGTTCGCGCACTCGGGGAAGTGGAGAGGGCCGGGCGGAGCAAAGAACGCTCGGCCGAACACAAAGAGCGCGAATTGGCCTCACACTTTAGTAGGTGCGTGGAACCGAAACTTGATCGTTGCGTGCCCGAGTCTCACTCATTAGCGTAAGTTCGCGAGTTCGGCGGACACGAGGAGTAACCATGACCGGTCCGAAGACCGACATCCGTTCCACGTCGCGCACAGCCGTCCGCAGCGAGCCCGCCCCACCGGTATCGCCCGAGCTCGCTGAACTCCTGCGAACCGGACCGTTCGAGGTGGCGCTGCGCGCGGCGATCCGCGCCAGCAGGCTGAGCCTGGAACGCATCCAGCACCGGCTCCAGACCCGCGGCACGCCGGTGAGCATCACCGCGCTGAGCTACTGGCAGTCCGGCCGCAGGCGCCCGGAACGCCCCGATTCGCTGCTCGCGCTGCAACAGCTGGAGAACGTGCTCGGCATCCCGGACGGCGCGCTCTCGGCGCTGCTCGGACCGCCGCGGCCGCGGGGCCGCACCCGGCAGGCCGCGCACGACGCGCCGCCGCTGAGCGAGCTGTGGTCCGAGAACGAGTCCGCGGTGGAGCTGCTGACCAGGATCGACACCACGCACGACAGCAAGCTGACCCGGCTCTCGCAGCACGACGTCGTGCACATCGACGCCTACGGCGACCAGCGCATGGTGCGCGCCAGCAAGCTGGTGCGCGCCGAGGCCAACGGCGCCGACCGCTGGGTGGTGATGTTCGACGGCGCCTCGACGAGCCCGGTGTCGCCGACGATCCGCCCGCTGCGGTCCTGCCGCATCGGCCAGGTGCTCACCGACCACGCCCGGGACGTGATCGTGGCGGAGCTGCTGTTCGACCGGCCCCTCGAACGGGGCGAGACGATGCTGCTCGAATACGAGATCTCCGACATGCCGACCGGCGCGAACGAGCCGGAGCACACCTTCTGCCGGCTGTTCCGGTTACCGGTGCGGCAGTACGTGGTGGAGCTGGAGTTCGACCCGGCCTGCCCGCCCGACCACGTGGAGAGCTTCGTCGGCGACTCGGCCGCGAACGAGGTGGCGCCGCCGAAGCCGTTGTCGCTCGACCGGCACGCCCGCACGCACGCGGTGACGCTGGACTTCGGCATGGGCGTGTTCGGCGTGCGCTGGCAGCCGTCGCGCCGGGCCCTGCTCGACGGGCGCTGAGCCCACCCCCACCCGCGCTCCCCGACCG
>NZ_JAIUKB010000200.1:0-11440 GCF_020176785.1 Saccharopolyspora sp. 6V
GAACTGCTCTTCGAGGTAGTCCTTCAACTCGTCCTTCATCGCGGTCCTCCGCATCGTCGTCGTGGTCGTCCCGGCCCCCGGGGCCCCCCCCCCGGCCCCCGGCCCCCCCCGGCAACACAACAGACCACCGCCACAACCCGCCCCGCCGCACCGACCGGCCCCCACACCCCGTACCGCCTGCCGCGCCGCGCCCGCTCCCGCCCGGCCGCCCTTGCCCGCCCGGCTCGCGCCGCCCGCGCCGCTCGACCACAGCACCTCTTGCACTCGGAGTGCTCCCAGGTTGCTGAATCGATTATGGCCGCTCGGAAATCGTTCGCGGGCCCGTGAGCATGGAACACGCCGCTTCGTCGTCGACCACGTCTGCCCAGGTGCCGCCATGATGGGAATCCGCAAGATCACGCCGGGAGGTCACGAGTACCTCGTCGGCAGGGTCGCGTGCGGTGACCGGGACATGGACGTCGGCGAAACCCTCGCGGACTACTACTTCCGCCACGGCTACCCACCCGGCCAATGGTTCGGCTCCGGTGCCGCGGCCTTGGGCATGACCGGCGAAGTCGAAGCGGCGCAGATGCAGGCGCTGTTCGGTGAAGGTCGGCATCCCGATGCCGACGGCATCGAAGCGCGGCTACTGGCGTCCGGAGCGAGCCCGCAGGAAGCGTTGCAGGCGACCAAACTCGGCAACCGGTTCCCGCGCTTCGGCGGCATCGACGACCTGCGCACGATGATCCGCGAAGCCTACGCGGCCTACAACCGGGCCCACGGCCGTGAACCCGGCGCCCCCATCAGCGAGGACAGGCTCCCGAAGACCGTGCCCGATTCGGGCATCAGCACCGAGTACGACACCGTGGAGTACGCGTCGTGGTCGTAGCGGCGCATCGACGGAGACGGTGCCGCCACCGGGCCCGCCGCCGCCTTCGGCAAGCCCCGCTCCGCAGCGCCGGTCAGGTGTGCGGCGCGCAGCACCGCACTGGAGTCCGGGTTGAACGACGTGCGCACCGCCTCGGCCAGTCCCGCGCCCGACAACCAGTCCACCGAGGTCACCCCCATCGTGGCGAGTGGTCCCTCCAGGCCGTCCAGCACCCGGTACAGCACCCGGGCGCGTCCCTGCACCCCACCGCCCGCGGCCGCCGCCGGCTTCCGCAACGCGTCCTCGGTGCCGGAGACCGTGACGAACACTTCGTGCCGGACACCGGCGTTGCCGATCGTGCAATTCAGCTCGTCGGCCACGCGGCGGGAGAGATCCGGGGCGTCGGCGACCTCGTGCTCACGACGCCACACCTCGTGCTCGGTCCCGTCATCGGGCACCGTGCGCACCAGCAGCGACAACCGGTCCACGACCTCGCGATGACCGATGGACAGCAGCAGGTTTCCCAGCCGCGCGGCCAGCCGCTCGCACTGCTCCCCCGAGAGCAGCCCGACCCCGGAGTGCGTCAGCCGTGCCGACGCACCCCACCGGCCGTCGCCGGTGTCGTGGATCAGGCACACCCGTCCCTGATCCCGCAGCGGCGGCCCGTCCGGCAGCTCGACCCGCTGCAGTACACCGGGCAGGTCCGGCTCCTCCGGATCGACCGGATGCCCGGCCGCGGCAGCCGACTGCCAGCGGGACCAGCCGGTGGCCACGCCGAGCTGGTGCAGCAGCAGATGTCCCAGCCAGCGCAGCGCCGGGCGTCCCCGCACCGGCACCACGACCAAGGCCGCGGCACCACCGCACCCGGCGAACAGCACCAGTGCGTCGAGGAAGCGGCCCGCCGAGACCGCCCACAACACCGGCACGACCAAGATCAAGCAGGTGACCGTCTGTGCCGGGGTCAAGCCCATGATCCAGCCGGCGCGTTCTGCGTGCGCCAAGCCGCGGTAGATCCGCGGGCGATTGCTGTTGCTCATCACGTGTTCAGCCCTTCGTCCAGATCGCCACCGGCGCCATCGCCGCCGTCTCGTCCCGGCCCGCCGCCGCGAGAACGGGTGTCAGGCGGTTCCCCATCGCCACCAGGCACCGAAGGCTCCGGCGGGCTCGGTTCAGTCCTGTCGCCGTGCAGAGCCGACGGCTCCGGCGGGCGCGCTTCATCCCCTTCTCCGAGCGGAGTCGCCGAGTCCGGTGGGCGCGACTCATCGCCTCCGCCGTGCGGAACCGGCGGGTCCGGTGGCCGCGATCCATCGCCTCCGCCGTGCGGAACCGGCGGATCCGGCGGACGCGACTCGGCTCCATCACTGCCGGGGACAGGTGGCTCCGGCGGCCGCGAGTCACCACCGCCGGAAGGCACCGGCGGCTCATCACTTCCACCACCGGGCTCCGGCGGCCGCGTGTCGTCCCCTCCGCCACCGGTGAATTGCGGTCCGATCCCGTCGTCGCTCGTGACCGATCCCCTGTTGGCAGCGGGTGGCCGCACCTCGTCGGTGTCGGCTCCGCCCGGTGCGTCCTCGTCCTGCTCGGGCCGTGCCGCGTCCGGGTCGAGGGGCTGGTCCGCGGAACCGGAACCGCTCGAACCACCGGCGTCTCCGTCGCGGTCTCCGACATCGGCGACCGCCGCATCGAACCGCCCGGTGGCGGCGTCTTCCTGCGCCGAGTCGGCCGAGCCGCTGTCACCGGCCCCGGCCAGCGAGGTGGCGGCTTTCGCGACCGGGTTGTTCATGCCGTAGGAATCGATGCCCGTCGACGACGACAAGGCGTCCCGGAACACACCTCCGGCATCGGTGTTCGGGTCGACGAAGGCGAACAACCGGAACAGCACCAGCGGGCTGAACACGCTCAGCACCAGCACCCCGATCCCTGCGAGCAGCGCCGACAACCCCTCCGCGCCCGCGACCAGGCCGACGCCCAGCACGAGCGCCAGCGCGAGCACCGGTTTCATCGCGATGCACGACAGCAGCCACCGCACCGTCGTCCAGAACCACCGCTTGGTGACGTTGGCCAGCAGCCCGGCCGCGGTGATCGGGATCGTGGCGACCAGCAGGTAGATCGCGGCTTCGCGGAACAACATCTCCAGCAGGTAGCCGACCGCCGCGGGAAGCACCCCGATCACCGCGCACAGCCCGAGCACGACCGCCTTGATGCCTTCGCCCGTACCTCCGGCGAACTCCGTGCTCTCCAGCGCTTCGTGGAAGTTCGCCGACTGCAGACCCGCGCGCAGGATGCCTTGGGTGAGCCCGTCGGAAGCGGCGAGGAACGTGCCGACCATGCCGACGGTGATCGCCAGCGCGACCCCGTACTGCAACGGGCCGGTGGTCAACCGCACCATCCCCCGGCCGCCCCGCAGCGACGTCATGATGAGCTGCCAGGAGAACAACCCCAGCGCGAGCACCCCGGAGATCCACAGCATCATCGGCCACAGCACCCCGACCGGGCCGTCGTGCGGATTCACCTCGAACACGGAGAACCGGTCGGCCAGATCGAACGACTCCCGCAACAGGTCGAGGCTGCCGTCCCACAGCGCCCGCATCGCGGACTCGAACGCGTCCGCCGCGAACTCGGCGATCTCCGACCCGAGAGAGTCGCCGATGTCGTCGAACGGCCACATCAGCCCTCCCGCAGCTCTCGGTAACCGGCCGACACCGCGTCGTCGCTACCCGGCCACGCGCTCGGTGCCGGAGCGGCCAACGGCGTCGCGGCGATCCGCCAGCGGTGCCCGTTCCAGCGCATCGCCTGGCAGTCCCCGATCCCGGCGGTCACGGTCTGCCCGCGGTGGTCCACGGACAACTGGCCGAGCACGCACACCACCACGAATCGGCCGCCGACAGTGCCTTTGATCTGCCCGTGCGTGGGCTGGAAGTCGGCGAGCATCCCGGGCACCGGGCCCGCGGGTGACATGCCCGCCGACATCCGCAACGACCGCAGCAACGAATGCATCCCGGTCTCGGCGGCAGCTGGTGCTCCCGGTTCGGAGAGCGCGGTGAACCCGCGGGAATAGAGGTCCGGATCGGCGCCGCGCAATGCGGCCTGGTCCAGTGCGGCGAGCTGGGCGAGTGCGCCTCGCGCGGTTCCAGGCACAACGCCGGGAATTCCGCTGCCCCGCACCGGATGCGTCGGCGGAAGGACAATCGGAGGTCCGGCCGACCCGGTGCTCAACGGCTGCGGTCGCACGGCTTGCGGCGGGAGCATCGGCATCGGCCGGGACACCAGCTCCAGCACGGAGGGCGAGACGTCGCCGGGATCGGCCGGTGTCGCGGCGACCGGTTCTCCAGACTCCGCGGGAGTCGGCACGGGTGTGGTCGCGCGGGCCACGATCAACGCCACGAGCACGGTCACCAAGGACAGGGTGCCGAGCACCACGGCGGCGAGTCCGGCTCCGGCTCGGCGCCGTTCCCGCGCAGCGTCGCGCGGGGCGCTCATCGTCCGCCTCCGGCGAGCTCGTTGATCAGCGGGTATCCCACTGCGTAGAGCAGCCCGCCGGACACGCCGCAGAGCATCATGACGACGCCGACCTTGCCCGCGCGGTGATGATCGACCCACCGTCCTCCGGCCCACACCGCCAACCCCGCAAAGAACCCGACGAGCAGGGCGATCTGCGAACCCCACTTGAAGTACCCCGCTACTTCGGTGATCTTGTCCGCACCGGGCGGCGGCGCGGGTGCCGGGTTCGGAAGCTGTGACAGGACAGGAACCACGACATCGAATCCAATGTGGAGCATCAGCGGATCACCTTTCGGGAGAAGGAGTTTCCGGCCGCATGCGCCGGGCCGGGCAGCAAGCGCAGGTGCCGCAGCAGCGGCACCGCGGCATCGCGCAGCCGAGCCGGGGTGACCTCGGCGGTGATCCCGCCCAGCGCCACCACCGGGTCGTGCGGCAGGAACACCGCGTTCTCCAGCAACGCCGAGGTGCGCCGCCCGGCCGCACCCGCCACTCCCGCGGGCCACTTCTTCGCGCCGAGCACGACCAGCTGCGCCGGAGGCGCGATCATCCCGGTCTGGTTCCAGGCACCCAGTCGAGCCAGCACCTGCTCGGCGTGCAACAACGACGGCCTGCTCGCCCGGCACACCAACACCGGGCGCGGCCCCGGCTCCCCGACCCGCAGCCACGCCCCTGCCCCGGCCAGCGGATGCGCCGCCACCCGCCACGGGTCGTGCCCGATGTCCACGACGGTCGCCTGCACCGACCGAGCCGCAGCAGCGAAAAACCTCGGTGCCGGAACCATCCCCGGCGTCACGATCGGCAACGACGTCTCCACCCGCGCCAGCACCGCGTGCCCCCGCCACGAAGCCCGGATCCGCACCGCAGGATGCGGACCGTCGAACACCGGCCCGTCGGAACGAGCGGCCGCGGCCAACCCCGACCGCACCGGATCCGCGGTATCCACCAAGAGCACCCGGCGATCCGCGAGCTGCAACGCATCCGCGAGCACCGCCGCCACCACCGACGCACCAGCCCCCGGCGATGCCGCCAACACCGGCACCACCGAACCGAAACCGGACCAGTCCGCGCCGCCGTGAGCACCCGGCGGCAGCCCCTGCCGCTGCACCACCGCAGCCGCCTGGCCGGTCGCGGCAGCCGTGCGGAACGCGACATCGTCGCCCTCCGGCTCAGCCGTCCCCGATTCGGCTGCTGCCGCGAGCCGACCGGCTTCGACAGCGCCGACGACGTCCGGCGTGGGCAGATCATCGCGCATCGCAGCCGCGGCTCCGGCCAGCCGTCGATCACGCGCGACCAGCCCATCTTCTGCACCGGCCGTCTTCCGGAGCGCTGCGGTGCACGGCTGCCGCGTTCCCGGCGAGGCGTGGTCGACCGGTGGCACGGCGGGCGGCGTGCCTGGCTGTTGCTGAAATGAGGACATCAAAATCTCTCCGACGTTCGAGTGGCTTGTGAACTGCGGAAACAGGGACTGATCAGGACGTGCGGGACTAACGCCCGAAGGCCGTGCTTCGGATCGGTGCTTTCGGTTCAGCCGTCCTGACGGCGTGCGGCATCGCGTCGCGCCGAACAGGTGCTGCAGGTGGATGAAGTTCGAGCTCGCCACCGGGCTCTTCGGCCTCGGCGACCGAGCCGGTGCTGCCCGTTCAGGGCCGCAGACTCAGCAGTCCCACCGACTCATGCACTGGCGGAGGCGTTCGTGGATCACCGCGCTCCGCGGTCTCCGCGTTCCATGGAGCCAGCGGGGAACCGTCCCGGCCGGGGCCTTGCACTGCCCGATGCGGTGACTGCACGAGAGCACCGCGCCAACCGGTGGATCTTTCCCACTGATTTCCGCTATAGTGGAACGGACGATGCCAACGTAACCCGACCGACCGGGAGCGTCAACTGTAGTGGCTTCCCGATGCGATGATTCCGCTATAGTGGACCCAGGGAGTGGGTGGTCGACGTGGTCGACAAGACCGACATGAGCTTCGCCGCACGCCTGCGCAGACTGTTCGACAGCGTCACCAAGGACGGCGGCGAGAAGTACACCGCCACCGAGGTGGCAACCGCGATCACCGCTCGCGGCAAGGTCAAGGTGTCCAAGACCTACCTCTACGACCTGCTCAACGGGCAGAAGACCTCACCAAGCTGGCAACTGGTGCAGGCCCTGGCCGACTTCTTCGAAGTCCAGCTCGACTACTTCTCCGACGATGAACGCGCCCACGACCTCAACCGCCAGTACGAGGCACTGGCGGTCCTCGGCGAAGCCGGCGCCCAACGCATCGCCGCCCGCGCCAGCGAGCTCTCCCCCGACGCCCTCGAAAGCGTCATGCGCTTCATCGAATTCCAAGCCGACCAAAGCAGGAAACAACACCCGGAAGGGTGAGCACACCTCATTGGCATCACCACGACGAGCAGGAGACGGTACAGAGGCGAAACGGAACTCAACCGGAAAGCGGGGCACCGGTGGCGGAGGAAGACGGGTTCGTCGAGATCGACGGCGGGAAGCTGTACTACGAGGTCCGCGGTGACGGGCCGCCGCTGCTGCTGATCCAGGGCGGCCTCAGCGAAGCCGGCGCCACCGCCCAGCTCGCCGAGCACCTGACCGCCGCCGGCTACCGGGTGATCACCTACGACCGCCGTGGCCTGTCCCGCAGCCAGACCACGAGCCCCGAACCACGCGTCACGATGAGCCTGCACGCGGCCGACGCCACCGCACTGCTCGACGCGGTGACCACCGAGCCTGCGCTCGTCGTCGGCCCGAGCATCGGAGCCGTCATCGGCCTCCACCTCACCATCGCCCGACCCGATCTCGTCGAGCTGTTGGTCGCGCACGAGCCCCCGATGCCCTGCCTCGTCCACGACCCCGAGCAGGATGCCGGACTCGACGCCGTCGCCGCGATCGCGGCCACCGGTAATGTCGTCGCGGCGATCCGACACTTCGCCGCGCTCGGCGGACACCGCGCCGACGCACCCGAGCCCGACGCGAGCTCACCCCAGCCCGTCGGTGACCTCCAGGCCAACCTGCGGCGCTTCTTCCACCACGACTTCCCCGCCGTGCGCACCGCCCGGCTCCCCTCCGACGAGCTCCACAACGCTCGGACGCGAATCCACGCCACCGGAGGCGAACGATCCCGGGGCAAGTGGGAACACCGCTGCGCCGAACAGCTCGCCGCGCTGCTCGAACGACCACTCACCGAGCTCCCCGGCGGTCACAACAGCCTGACCAGCCACCCTCGCGCCACCGCGAACGCACTCCTGATGCTGTTCACCGAGGCGGGGCGAGGAGCCGGGGCCGCGGACTTCGTGCTTGGCGCAGCGAACTCGAACTGCGCCGCACGGTCCGGCGGCTGCTTCAAGACCTCGACCTGCGACCACCGCTGGACGTCGCGCGACTCTGCGACGAACTCGGCCGTCGTCGAGGCCGCCCCATTCGGCTCGTGCCCTGGCCGCTGCCCGCTCCCGGGGCGTTCGGGTTGTGGATCTCCACCGCCGAAACGGACTGGATCCTCTACCAGCGCGACACCACACCGGCTCACCAGGAACACATCATCCTGCACGAGATCGGCCACCTCATCAGCGGCCACGCCTCCAACGACGACGATGACGACGTCTGGACCCAGCTGTTCCCCGACATCCCGCCGGACGTCGTGCGCCGAGCTCTGCGCCGCGACGGCTACGCCCCCGCGGTCGAGTTCGAGGCCGAGATGGTCGCCACCGTCATCAAGGAATGGGCGGAACTGCTGCACCGCCTGGAGAACACACCGGACAGCACCAGCGAGGCATCGACCCGGATCGGCAGTGCGTTCGACGATCACCAGGGCTGGCTGTGATGGTGCTGCCCCACCTGCTGATGTGGGCCGCCGCGGTGATCGCCGCGACGTGGAAGCTCTCCCAGCTGGCCCGCGCACCCCGCGATAAGGGACTGCACACGGTCACGATCTGCACGCTGCTCGTCGTAGTGGCGCTCACCGCCCAGCTCGCCGGCTCCCTGCCCGCGTTCGCCGCCGCACTCCCCCAAGGCTTCCCGAAGCTGGCACAGAACACGGTGCTCACCGTCTTCTTCGCCCTGCTGATCGTCCTGCTACACGGCAGCGTGTCCCCACTCGGCGCCGCACGCAACGGCTACCGGGAGATCGGGCTCGCACTGCTCACCTCCGGCCTGCTCATCGCCACCTTCGCCCGAGCAGAACCCACCGCACGCACCAGCTACGAGCACGCGAACGCGCCGGACATGCTCGCCTTCTACCTCGTCGGCAACCTCTACCTCGCCTACGCCTGCACCCGCGGCGCCCGACTCGCCCGCACCACCGCCGAACACACCCGATCCCGCGCACGCCTCAGCCTGCACATCGCCGCCATCGGCCTGCTCATCAACCTCGCTGGAGTCCACCTCCCCCGCACGATCTCCACCGCCAGCCGCCTGTTCCTCGGAGTAGACCCGATACCCGCCACCGCCACCTGGACCACCCCGGTCCTTGCCGTCGGCATCACCACGTTCTTCCTCGGCATCGGCTACCCCGGAGCACGCACCGCCCTGATCAAAATCCACCTCTGGTTCGAGGCACGCCGCACCTACCGCCGACTCCGCCCCCTCTGGGAAGCCCTCACCGACCGCTTCCCCACCATTGCTTTGTTCCCCACGACCACACCCCAGCGCGAACGCCTCCACCTCCGCGCCATGCGCCTGCGCACCTACCGCCGCATCATCGAAATCCGCGACGGCCTCGTCTGCCTCAGCCCGTACCTGCCGGAGCCCACCGACACCGCGCACACCGCCGCTGAGCAAGCCAAGCTGATCCACAGCGCACTCCACCGCAGCACCAGCTCCGACATGCCCCGACGGGCACCCAGCATCATCGCGCCACCCACATCCACCGAAGCAGCCGCCGATACTCGGCAACTTCTCTCCATCGCCGACGCATTCGTCGAGCTGAGATCAAAGACCGGTTCACACCTTTAGCCGGTATCCCGTCTACAACGAGAGAAACAGGAGTTGGCCAGGCGGGGCCGCCACAACTCGGCCCTGGCGGGCCGATGCCACGAGCTTTAGGGCGTCGCGCAGGATGTCGTCGTGGTCGTTGCGATCCTCATCGTTCCTGGCGGGCCGATGCTACTGGGCCGCGCACCTCGGCCTCGTCGACCGAACCGAGTTGCGATCCTCATCAGCCCTGGTGGGCCGATGCCACAACCGCTCGTAAGGTGACTGTGGTCGACTCATCTCAGGGTTGCGATCCTCACCGGCCCTGGCGGGCCGATGCCACGGTGACGCGCTCCTCGAACTCGGGGTCGTCGAGGTCGTTGCGATCCTCATCGGCCCTGGCGGGCCGATGCCACCCTCAACGCCCGCGCGAACCAGCCCTACCACGCCGGAGTTGCGATCCTCATCGGCCCTGGCGGGCCGATGCCACGTGAGGACCAGGCGGGTGTCGGCGTCGTTGGTGTGGTTGCGATCCTCATCGGCCCTGACGGGCCGATGCCACCGTGCTGGAGCCGCTCATCGCCGAACGCCTGGCGTGGTTGCGATCCTCATCGGCCCTGGCGGGCCGATGCCACCCCGTGCCGGGTCGACTCCGACGGCGACGTGATCTGGGTTGCGATCCTCATCGGCCCTGGCGGGCCGATGCCACCGGTGCTGCAATGGCGCATCGAGCAGCGCCTGCTGCACGTTGCGATCCTCATCGGCCCTGGCGGGCCGATGCCACGAGCGGCTTGTCGCACCGTTCCGTGCGTTCGGCGAGGTTGCGATCCTCATCGGCCCTGGCGGGCCGATGCCACTGCTGGGCAGCGGGGTCTGTTCTGAGGAAGACGAGATGTTGCGATCCTCATCGGCCCTGGCGGGCCGATGCCACAGCCGTCGGCGGCGAACGCGAGGGTCCACGCGTCAGGGTTGCGATCCTCATCGGCCCTGGCGGGCCGATGCCACGTGCTCGACGTCCAGGCAAGTTGTGGTCCTGTGCTTGTTGCGATCCTCATCGGCCCTGGCGGGCCGATGCCACACGCGCCAAGGTCCTGCGCCGGGAGCAGGCCGTCCGGGTTGCGATCCTCATCGGCCCTGGCGGGCCGATGCCACCTCGCCATCGCGTTCGCCGTCTACGTCGGCCTGCTCGTTGCGATCCTCATCGGCCCTGGCGGGCCGATGCCACTGCTGCGTGGGCGCCCGGTGCTGGCGGGGGTGGTGGAGTTGCGATCCTCATCGGCCCTGGCGGGCCGATGCCACCAGCAGCACCCGCACCGGCTCGATACTCCCGGTCCCGTTGCGATCCTCATCGGCCCTGGCGGGCCGATGCCACAGGTGCGCGCCGGGCGGGCCGACCAGGCCGTGGTGGTTGCGATCCTCATCGGCCCTGGCGGGCCGATGCCACGTCAGCGGTCTCGGGGATATCGAGGACATCGAGGTGGTTGCGATCCTCATCGGCCCTGGCGGGCCGATGCCACGAGCTCTCCCAAGGCGACGACCTCATCGAGGTCTTCGTTGCGATCCTCATCGGCCCTGGCGGGCCGATGCCACCCTGCTTACGCAGGACAATCCATCTTCCATTGAGGTGGCTGTTCTCCGACCGTTATCGACACGCCCGGGAATCGCTTCAGAGCCAAACGGCGTGTCCCAGGACGCTACCCACTCCGAAGCTTCGATCAGAAGATGAGCGGGGTGTCGTGGCCTGCCGGCGGTGAATGGCCGAGATGTTGAGCTTCGTTGAAGGCCCGGCCGGGGAGGCGATAGACCCGGATGCTGTCGAGTTCCGGATCGATGATGTCGAGCAGGCGTTGGCGCAAGAGCAACAGCTGCACTTCGCTCATGACGATCTCGAACACGGACTTTTGCACCCTGACTCCGTACGCTTCGCAAGCTTTCGCGACTCGCCGGAGCCTGCGGCGTCCGGCTGATGTAGTGGTGTCGACGTCGTATGTGATCAGGAGTTCCACGTCAGCTCGCGATCCACGGTTCGTAGGCGGGCTGATCCCCGCGGAGGTGCCGTGCGAACAGCCGCGCCTGCACGTTCGGGAGCAGGCCGGCGGGCACCTCACGCTTCACTACTTGTAACAAAACTGATCTTGGTGGCACGGTGGTCGTAGGTTGGTCTTGTTGTCGTTGTGGAGGTGTCTGGTGGC
>NZ_JAIUKB010000201.1:0-3910 GCF_020176785.1 Saccharopolyspora sp. 6V
CCCCGCCCCCCCGGGGGGGGCCCCCCCGGGCCCCCCCCCCCCCGCGCCCGGGTCGGGAGTGAACGGCTCGTTCGTCCAGCCGCATTGGACCAACCGGCCGTTCACCCCACCTCGGCGGCGGGCGGGCGGATGGCGGCCGGGTCGGTGAGCAGCTGGTGCAGCGCGAGCTGGCCCGCGCCGATCATCAGCAGGTCGGCGCCGAGCGCGGCGGGCACGATCCGCACCTCCTCGAACGCGGGCGCTGAGCACTGCTCGGCCACCAGCTCGGCGAATCCCGCCGGATCCGCGCCGAGCACGTCGGCGAGGAACCCGCCGAGCACCACCAGCCGCGGGTTGAGCACGTTGACCGCGGCGCCGACCGCGCCGCCGAGCACCCGCGCCTGCCGTGCCAGTTCGGCGCGCACCCGCGGATCGGCCGAGTCGGCCAGCGCCCCGGACAGCGCGAGCTGGTCGGCGGAGCCGAGCCCGAGCAGCTCCAGCAGCCGCGCCCGGTTCACCTCGTCCTCCAGCGTCCCGTCCGGCACCGCGCGGTCGGCCGGGTCGCGGATCGCGGGCCGGTTGCGCCCGAATTCGCCCGCGTAACCGCCGGTCCCGCCGAGCGGGCTCCCTCCGGCGATGATGCCGCCGCCGATGCCGCTGGCCCCGCCGTTGAGGTAGACGAGGTCGGGGACGCCGACTCCGGCGCCGAACAGGTGCTCGGCGAGCGCGCCGAGGGTCGCGTCGTTCCCGGCGAACGCGGGGTGCCCGGTGGCGCGGGTGAGCTCGGCGGCGATCGGTTCTTCGCGCCAGCCCAGGTGCGGCGCCCACCGCACCACGCCGTCGCCGTCGCGGACGAGGCCGGGCACGGCGACGCCGATGCCGGCGATGCGCTTCCCGTCCAGTTCGGCGGAGCCGAGTTCGGCGGCCACGACCTCGACGGTCCGCGTCGCGCCGGGCCGCGCGATCTCGATCCGGCGGCGGGAGCGGACCTCCCCGCCGAGGCCGACGACGCCGAGGGTGATCGCGTCCAGTTCCGGGTTGACCGCGATCGCCACGCAGTCCGGGTCGGGGTGCACCACCGGGGAGGGCCTGCCGACGCGGGCGGTGTCCTGCGGACCGGATTCGGCGACCAGGCCCATGCCGGTGAGCTCGGCGATCAGTGCGGCGACCGTGGAACGGCTCAACCCGGTGGCCCGGGTGATGCCGGCCCGGGACAGCGATCCGGTGCGGTGCACCAGGTCGAGCACGGCGGCGAGGTTGTCGCGCCGGACGCGGTCCGAGTTGCTGCCGCGCATCCGCTCCCCCGTCCGCCGGATCTTGCCCGCTGATCACTCGGAACCCTAGTATGTTCTGCACAAGAACAAATTCGTGGGAGGGACTTCCGATGAGCCGCACCCCCACCCCCGCCGACCGGTTCTCCTTCGGGCTGTGGACCATCGGCTACCGGGGCATCGACCCGTTCGGCGGCCCGACTAGGTCCACAATGGACACCCGGTACGCGGTGGAGAAGCTCGCCGAGCTCGGCGCCGCGGGCCTCACCTTCCACGACGACGACCTGTTCCCGTTCGACGCCACCGACGCGGCCCGGCGCACCGAGATCGACCGGTTGAAGCAGGCCCTCGCCGACACCGGGATCACCGTCCCGATGGTCACCACCAACCTGTTCTCGCACCCCGTGTTCAAGGACGGCGGGTTCACCTCCAACGACCGCGCGGTGCGCCGCTTCGCGCTGCGCAAGGTGCTGCGCAACCTCGACCTGCCCGCCGAGTTCGGTGCCCGCACCTTCGTGATGTGGGGCGGGCGGGAGGGCGCCGAGCACGACGCGGCCAAGGACGTGCAGCAGGCGCTCGCCCGCTACCGGGAGGCCGCCGACCTGCTCGCCGAGCACGTCACCGAACGCGGCTACGACCTGCGCTTCGCCCTCGAACCGAAACCGAACGAGCCGCGCGGTGACATCCTGCTGCCCACCCTGGGGCACGCCCTCGCGTTCATCGACTCGCTGGAGCGCCCCGAGCTGTTCGGCGTCAACCCGGAGGTCGGGCACGAGCAGATGGCCGGGCTCAACTACGCCGCCGGGGTCGCGCAGGCGCTCTACCACGGCAAGCTGTTCCACCTGGACCTGAACGGGCAGCGCGGCATCAAGTACGACCAGGACCTCGTGTTCGGGCACGGCGACCTGCACAACGCGTTCGCGCTGGTGGACCTGCTGGAACACGGCGGTCCCGGCGGGACACCCGCCTACGACGGGCCGCGGCACTTCGACTTCAAACCAGCCCGCACCGAGGACGACGCGGGCGTGTGGGACTCGGTGCGCGCCAACATGGCCAACTACCTGCTGCTCGCGGAGCGCGCGGCCGCGTTCCGCGCCGACCCCGAGGTGCAGGAGGCGCTGGCCGCCTCGAAGGTGCCTGAGCTGGCCGTGCCGACGCTCGCCGACGGCGAAGGGGCCGCCGCGCTGCTGGCCGACCGCACCGCGTTCGAGGACTTCGACAGCGCCGCCCACTACGACGGCCGCGGCTACGGCTTCGTGTGGCTGCAGCAGCTGGCCACCGAACACCTGATGGGCGCGCGGGGATGAGCACGCCCCGCACCAACTGGTCCGGCAACGTCACCTACCGGGCGCCCCGCTTCGCCCGGCCGCGGAGCCTCGACGAGCTCGCCGAGGTCGTCACCGGCGCCGACCGCGTCCGGGTGCTCGGCACCGGGCACACCTTCACCGGCATCGCCGACAGCGCCGACGTGCAGGTGTCGCTGGCGGCGCTGCCCGCCGAGATCGAGGTGGACCCCGCCGGGAGCGTCGCGATCTCCGGCCCGGTGCACTACGCGGAGCTCACCCGGGTGCTGCACGAGCACGGGCTCGCCCTGGCGAACCTGGCATCGCTGCTGGACCTGTCGGTGGCGGGCGCGATCTCCACCGGCACGCACGGCTCCGGCAGCCGCACCCGCGGGCTCGGTTCCGCGGTGCGGGCGCTGGAGTTCCTCACCGCCGACGGCGAGGTCCGGGTGCTGCGCGACGGCGACGCCGACTTCACCGGGGCCGTCGTGGGGCTCGGCGCGCTCGGCGTGATCACCCGGATCGAGCTGGCGGTGGAGCCGGCGTTCGAGGTCACCCAGCACGTCTACGCGGGACTGCGGTGGCCGGTGGCCGCTGCCGAACTGGCCGCGCTGCTCGGCTCCGGCTACAGCGTCAGCCTGTTCACCGACTTCGACGGCTCCGGCGTCCGGCAGGTGGTGGTGAAGGAGCGGGGCGGGCACGACACCGAGCTGTTCGCCCGCCTCGGCTCGCGGCGCGTGGACGGGCCGCGGCACCCGATGGCGGGCGGGCCGACCGAGAACGTCACCGTCCAGGCCGCACCCGGCCCGTCGCACGAACGGCTCCCGCACTTCCAGGCGGGACGGACCCCCAGCAGCGGCGCGGAGATCCAGAGCGAGTACCTGGTGGACGCGCGGCACGCGGCCGCCGCCGTCGAGGCGCTGCAGCGGGCCGCGCCCGCGTTCGCACCGGTGCTGCTGGTCGCCGAGCTGCGCTCGGTGGCCGCCGACGAGCTGTGGCTCAGCCCGGCGTGGCGGCGGGATTCGCTGGCGATCCACTTCACCTGGCGCCGCGACCAGGCCGGGGTGGCGGCCGCACTGCCCGCTCTCGAAGCCGCGCTCGCCCCGTTCGGCGCCCGGCCGCACTGGGGGAAGGTGTGGGCGATGGGCGCCGACGTGCTCGCCGAGCGCTACCCGCGGCTCGCCGACTTCCGCGCGCTGGCCGAGCGCTGGGACCCGCAGCACCGCTTCCGCAACGAGTTCCTCGACGAACGCGTCTTCTGACGCCGGTGGGGCCCCCCCCCGCGGGCGGGGGGCCCCCCCCCCCCACCCCCGGGGGGGGGGCCGGGGGGGGGCCCCGCCCCCCGCCCCCCGCCCCCCCGCCCCCGCCCGGGGGGGC
>NZ_JAIUKB010000201.1:3919-10868 GCF_020176785.1 Saccharopolyspora sp. 6V
GAATCGGCCGCGGGCCGCGCCCCCGGGGGCGCGGGGGGGCGGGCCCCCCCGCCCCCCCCCCGCCCCCCCCCCCCCCCCCCCCCCCCCCCCCCCCCCACCGCCCGCTAACCGCGGGTGAGGCGCAGGACGGTGCCCTCGCCCCCGGCCGAGAGCAGCAGCGCGCCGTCCGGGGTGGCGGCGATCCCGGCGAACGCGCGCGGCTGGCCGGGGATCCCCGGCGTCACCACGGGTTCCGGGTCCCGGAGCGCGTCGACCGGCAGCTCCGCGACCTCGGCGCGCCGGGCGCCGGTGTCCGGGTCCAGCGAGAGCAGCCTGCGGGCACCGGCTTCGACGACGAACAGCTCGCCGCCCAGCCGCGCGAGGCCCTGCGGTTCGGCCAGCCCGTCGGCGAGGACGTCCACCGCGCCGTCGCCGATCCGCAGCACCCGCCCACCGCGCTGCTCGGTGGCGAAGCAGCGCCCGTCCTCGTCGAGCGCCACGTCCACCGGCCCGTCCAGTCCGTCGGCCAGCACGGTCACCTCGTCCGCCGCGTCGATGCGCAGCACCCGGCCCGCACCGGTCTCGGCGACCACCAGCGCGCCGCCCGCCGCGACCGCGATCCCGCCGGGCCCGTCCAACCCGGACGCGCGCACCCGCACCCGGCCGCCGTCCACGGTGCGGACCTCGCCGAACTGCGAGGTCACGTGCAGCACCCCGGAGTCGGCGGCGATGCCGTGCACGAAGCCGCCCAGCTCGGACAGCAGCGGCCCGCCCGCCTCCGCCCCGAGCTCGTCCGCGGCGGTGCCGAGCCGGAAGTGGTCGGCGGCGTACCAGCGCCCGTCGGAGTCGGCGGCCACGCCGAACGGGCCGTTGAACCCGCGCGCCACCACCGGGCGCACCGGCCCGTCCGCCTCGATCCTGGTCACCCCGCCGCTGGCGAAGCTGGAGACCAGCATCCGGTTCTCCGCGTCGAACGCGGCGTTGTCCATCCCGGCGATGCCGGTGCGGGTGATCGTGCGGGAGCCCTCCGCGTCGAAGCGGGTGACGATCCCCGCCACCCCGCGGGAGAGCACCACCAGCTCGCCTGCGCGGTCGAAGCGCACCGCGACCGGTTCGTGCACCTGCTCGGCGACCAGCTCCGCCGCGCCGCCCTCCGGGGAGATCCGCCACACCTCGCCGGTCATCATGTGCGGGTAGTACAGCGACCCGTCCGGCCCGAGCTGCATCGCGTTGCCCATCGCGAGCCCGCCGGTGAGCACCACCGGTTCGCGCCCGTCCGGGAACAGCTCCAGCACCCGCCCGTCCCGGTACATCTCGTTGACGAACACCCGGTTCCCGACGCAGGTGATCCCGTTCGGGCAGCGCAGCCCGCGTGCCACCACGGCGAGCTCGCCGTCCGGCGCGCACCGCCACACCAGTCCCGGGTTCAGGTCGGTGATGTACATCGAACCGTCCGCGGCGAAGTCCAGGTCGTCCGGCGAGCGCACCGGCCCGCCGACCGGCAGCACCGCCTCCACCTCGCCGGAGTCGACGTCGACCGCGCTGATCTGCCCCGCCAGGTACTGGGCGACGTGCAGCCGCCCGTCCGGGCCGAAGGCGACCCCGTTGGACCCCCACAGCGGGTTCGGCTCGTTCTCGCGGCGCGCGGTCCAGCGCCCGGCGTCGAGCACCGTCACCGCCGCACCGGACCTGCTGCGCGTCACGCGCGTTCCCCTTCCACCAGCACCTCGTCCACGCCACCGGCGGCCCGCCAGTCGCGCAGCAACCGGTAGAACTCGATGGCGCCGCCACCGTAGCTCTCGCTGCGCGCCCGGGGATCGCCCTCGTTGTTGTAGTAGCTCGGGGTGCACTCGGCGAGGAATTCCCGGTCGTAGCGCTCCTTCTCCCGGATCGTGGCGACCCACGCGGCTTCGGCCTCGGCGGTCGGTTCGACGCGGCGGGCTCCGCGGTCGCGGGCGGCGGCGATCAACTCGGCGACGTGCTCGGCCTGCTCGTCGAGGACGTGGGCGAAGTTCACCGAGCTCGCGTTCTGCGAGGCGCCGAGCCGGAAGTGGTTCGGGAAGCCGTGGCTGGTGAACCCGTGCAGCGTGCGCAGTCCGCCGCTCCAGTGCTCGGCGAGGGTGCGCCCGCCGCGCCCGCGCACCGTCCGCGCCGTCGTCATCGCCCCCGCGCCGAGGTCGAAACCGGTGGCGAACACGATGCAGTCCACTTCGTACTCGACGCCGGCCACGACCACTCCGCGCTCGGTGAGCCGTTCCACGCCCGCTCCCCCGGTGTCGACCAGGGTCACGTTGGGGCGGTTGAACGTCGGCAGGTAGGTGTCGCTGAACGTGGGCCGCTTGCACAGCCGGTGGTACCAGGGTTTCAGCGCCTCCGCGGTGGCCGGGTCCTCGACGATCTCGTCCACCCTGGCGCGCACCGAGTTCATCTTGGCGAAGTCGGCGAGTTCGGCGCGCAGCGCGTCGTCGGCGTCGAGGATCTCGTTGTGCGCGCTGGGCATGATGGAGCGGAAGGTCTCGGCGCTGTCGGTCCAGCGGTCGCCGACGAGGTCCTGCTCGGCGTGCCCGCCGGAGACGAGGGTCAGGAAGTTCTCCCGCCGCTCGCGCTGCCAGCCGGGGCGCAGCGATTCCGCCCAGCCCGGGTCGGTGGGCCGGTTCCCGCGTTCGTCCACTGAGGACGGAGTGCGCTGGAACACGTACAGGTGCGCCGAGTCCTGCCCGAGGTGCGGGACGCACTGGATGGCGGTGGCGCCGGTACCGATGACCGCGACCCGCTTGTCGGCGAGCCGGTGCAGCCCGCCGCTCGCGTCCCCGCCGGTGTAGTCGTAGTCCCAGCGGCTGGTGTGGAAGGTGTGCCCGCGGAAGGTCTCGATGCCGGGCAGCCCGGGCAGCTTCGGCCTGCTGAACGGGCCGCTGGAGACGATCACGTAGCGGGCGGTGAGCACGTCCCCGCGGTCGGTGCGCACCGTCCAGCGCTCGGCCTCCTCGTCCCACTCGCTGTCGACGACCTCGGTCTGGAAGCAGGCGCGGTCGTAGAGCCCGAAGTGGCGGCCGATGGCGCGGGCGTGCTCGCGGATCTCCTCGCCCGGCGAGTACTTCCACCGCGGCAGCGAACCGAGTTCTTCCAGCAGCGGCAGGTAGATGTAGGACTCGATGTCGCAGTGCACGCCGGGGTACCGGTTCCAGTACCAGGTCCCGCCGAAGTCGCCGCCCTTCTCCACGACGCGGATATCGGTGAACCCGCGTTCCACGAGCCGGGCCGCCGCGGTGAGCCCGCCGAATCCGCCGCCGATCACGAGGACCTCGGAGTGCTCGTGCAGCGCTTCCCGGGTGAATCCCGGTTCGACGTACGGGTCGTCGGCGTAGTAGCCGAACTCGCCGGTCGTGGCCCGGTACTGCGCGGACCCGTCGGGGCGCAGCCGCCGGTCCCGCTCGGCCCGGTAGCGCTCCCGCAGCTGCTCGGGGTCGAAGCCGAGCACGGCGGGGTCCAGCACGGCGCGCCGGGACTCCTCGGTGGTGGACATTCCGCTTCCTCCAGGTGGGTTTCGGGACGTTCGGGGTTTCCGGCGGGACTACTCGGCGGCGCGCCCGGGCAGGAACGCGGCGATCGCGAACGCGCCCAGCGAGGCGGCGGCGCCGATGCCCAGCACCACCTGGAACCCGGCGAGGGCGGGCAGCGCGGCGCCGCCGACCTGGATGGTCATGTTCGCCAGGATCACCCCGGCCGCGGCGCTGGACACCGAGGTACCGATGGAGCGCATCAGCGTGTTGAGGCTGTTGGCCGCGGCGGTCTCCGACACCGGGACCGCGCCCATGACCAGCGCGGGCATCGCGCCGTAGGCGAGCCCGATGCCGGCGGCGATCACGCAGGAGACGACCATCAGGTGCCAGATCTCGGACATCAGGACGAGCCCGAGGCCGTAGCCGGCGGCCACGACGAGCGCCCCCGCCATCAGCGTCACCTTCGGCCCGCGTTCCCGGGAGATCCGCGCCGACACCGGCGACATCGCCATCATCACCAGCCCGTTCGGGGCCATCACCAGCCCGGCGGCGAGGATGGACTGCCCGAGGCCGTACCCGGTGGCGGCGGGCAGCTGCAGCAGCTGCGGGATCACCAGCGAGGTCGCGAACATCGCGAACCCGAACACCACCGAGGCGAGGTTGGTCAGCAGCACCTGGCGGCGCGCGGTGGTGCGCAGGTCCACCAGCGGGTGCTCGGTGCGCAGTTCCCACCAGCCCCAGACCAGCAGCACGAGCAGCCCGCCCGCGACGAGCCCGAGCGTCGTCCCGCTGCCCCAGCCCCAGTCGGCGCCCTTCGACAGCGCCAGCAGCAGGCACAGCAGCGCGATGGACAGCCCGATCGCGCCCGGCAGGTCGAACCGGCCGCCGCCGCGGACCCGGGATTCCGGCACGAGGGTCGCGACGAGCACGGCGGCGAGCAGGCCGAGGGCACCGGCGGCCCAGAACAGCGCGTGCCAGTCGGCCTCCTCCGCGACGAACGCGGCGGCGGGCAGCCCCAGCGCACCGCCGACGCCGAGCGAGGCGCTCATCAGCGCGGTCGCCCCGCCAAGCCGTTCCGCGGGCAGTTCGTCGCGCATGATGCTGATCCCGAGCGGGATGACCCCGGCGGCGAGGCCCTGCAGCAAGCGGCCGGCGACCATCAGCGCCAGCCCGTTCGCCAGCGCGCACAGCACCGAGCCGCACACCATGATCCCGAGGCTGATCAACAGCATCCGCCGCTTGCCGAACATGTCCCCGAGCCGCCCGACGGTGGGCGTGGCGACGGCGGCGGCCAGCAGGGTCGCGGTGATCGCCCACGCGGTGTCGGCGGCCGACGCCCCCAGCAGCCTGGGCAGGCTCGGCACCAGCGGCACGACCAGGGTCTGCATCAGCGACACCGAGATGCCGCCGAAGGCCAGCACCGGGACGACCACGTTCGTCCGCGCGGGCGGCGCGTCGTCCGGGCGCCGCGGCGCGCTGAGGGCGTGGGTCATGGTGCTCCCGTCTCGTTCCGATGCCCGCCTTTAAGGCAGGCGCTTGACTGACGTTAGCAGCTGCGGTTCACTACCTCCAAGTTCGTTTCCCGAACACGAGGAGAAACCGCGGTGACCACACCTGACGAGCGGGTGCTCGACTACCCGATCCCCGCACCGGGGCCGCTGGAACCACCCGCCGAATGGGCCCGGCTGCGCGCCGGCTGCCCCGTCTCCCGCGCGAAGCTGCCCAGCGGGGACGAAGTCGCGCTGCTGACCCGCTACGCCGACGTCAAGGGCGTGCTCGCCGACCCGCGGTTCGGCCGCAGCCTCGACGATCCCGACGCGGCCCGGATCTCCGACACCGAATCGGGCGGGCTGTTCAACAGCGAGATGTCCACCGCGCTCCCGCAGAGCGGCGAGGGCCACCAGCGGTGGCGGCGCCTGGTCAACCGCTGGTTCACCGCCAAGCGGATGCTGGCGCTGCGCCCCGAGATCGAGCGGATGGCCGAGAGCCTCGTCGACGACATGATCGCCGGTGGCGGACCCGCCGACCTCAAGGCCGCGCTCGGCTTCCCGCTGCCGGTGTGGGTCATCTGCGACATGCTCGGCGTGCCCACCGCGGACCGGGACCGGTTCTCCCGCTGGTCGGACACCTTCCTGAACCTCACCCGGTACTCCGAGCAGGAGTTCAAGACCGCCGAGGCCGACTTCTTCGGCTACATGGCCGGGCACATCGCCGCGAAGCAGCGGCAGCCCGGGGACGACCTGCTCAGCGAGCTCATCGCCGCCACCGACTCCGAAGGCGAGCGGATGCCGGACCGCATGCTCGCCGCCACCGGGCTCGGGCTGCTCATCGCCGGGCACGAGACGACCGCGAACATGATCGGCAAGATGGTCGCGATGCTGCTGTCGGACCGGCGGCGCTGGGAACGGCTGCTGGCCGACCCGTCGCTGGTGCGATCCGCGGTCGAAGAGGTGCTGCGCTTCGACGCCAACTCCGGGCTCGGCATGGTCCGCTTCCTGCACGAGGACGTCGAGATCGCGGGCACCGAACTGCCGCGCGGCACCACCGTCATGTGCAACATGGCCGCCGCGAACCGCGACGAAACCGCCTTCGACGGCGCCGACGACATGGACCTCGCCCGCACCCCCAACCCGCACCTCGCGTTCGGCACCGGCGCGCACTCCTGCCTCGGGCAGGCGCTGGCCCGCAACGAGCTGCAGGTGACGCTCGAAGTGCTGCTGCGCAAGCTGCCGTCGTTGGAACTCGCGGTGCCCGCCGAGCGGCTGCGCCCGCTGGAAGGGCTCGTCGTCGGCGGGCTGAGCGAAGTCCCGGTGCGGTGGTGACCGTGGGCGCGGCGCGGTCCCGGCAGGTGCGGGCGACGCGGGAGCTGATCCTGTCGGCGGCCGAGCGCCTGTTCGCCGAGCACGGGATCGCCGCCGTGTCCAACCGCCAAGTCAGCGAAGCCGCCGGGCAGGGCAACAACACCGCCGTCGGCTACCACTTCGGCACCAAGGCCGAACTGGTCGCCGCGATCCTGCGCAAGCACCACGAGCAGGTCGAGCGGTTGCGCGCCCGGATGGTCGCCGGAGCCGACGGATCCGTGCGCGGCTGGGTGTCCTGCATGGTGCTGCCGACCGCGCTGCACCTGGCCGAGCTGGGCTCGCCGACCTGGTTCGGCAGGTTCGGCGCGCAGGTCATGACCGACCCCGCCTACCGCGAGATCGCCGAGCGCGCATCGCGGAGCTCCCCGGCGCTGCTGCGGGCGGGCGGGGAACTGCACCGGCTCCTGCCGGAACTGCCGGAGCCCGTGCGGGAGGAACGCCGCGACATGGCCCGGCAACTGGTGGTGCACGGGGTCGCCGCGCGCGCACGCGCGCGCGCCGCCCCCCCCCCCCCCCCCCGCGCGCCGGGGGGACGCCGGGCACCTGGCCTCGCTCGTCGCGGAGCACGTGCTCGGCGAGGACGACGCCGCGCAGGTCCTGCGCGACCTC
>NZ_JAIUKB010000202.1:0-10614 GCF_020176785.1 Saccharopolyspora sp. 6V
GACAGCGATTTCCCTCGTGGCGGAGCCACTTGGGAAATCGATCCCGCAGCGAGGGAACCGCTGAGGTTCCGCCACCCCAGTGCTACGCAACGAAAGCGGAGAAAGGAACAACAAAGTGCACTTCGCGTTCAGTGCGCAGCAGGAGGACCTCCGGCTGACCGTCCGCGCCCTGCTGGACCAGGACGGCGGCCCGCACGTGCCCGCGCCGCCACCGGCTCCCGCCCCGCTCGGGCACGACCCGGAGCTGTGGCGGCGGCTCGGCGCGGAGATCGGCGCGGCCGGGCTCACCGTCCCCGAGGAGCACGGCGGCAGCGGCGCCACCCTCGTCGAGAGCTGCCTCGTCGCCGAGGAACTGGGCCGCAGGCTCGTGCCGTCCCCGTTCGTCGGCGGCACCGCGCTCGCCGTCGAAGCGCTGCTGGCCGCGGGCGACTCGGCGGCCGCGGAACGGCTGCTGCCGGGTATCGCCGCCGCCGACCGGCTGGTGGCGCTCGCGTGGGCCGAACCGGAGAACTGGTGGCAGGACACGGGATTCGCCACCACCGCGCGGCTCGACGCGGGCACGTGGCGGCTGGACGGGCGCAAGAGCTTCGTGCTCGACGGCGCGCGGGCGGACGCGTTCCTGGTCGTCGCGACCGCCCCGGACGGGCCCGCGCTGTTCGAGGTGGCGGCGGAGCCGGCAGCGGTGCTGCCGCACCCGGTCGTGGACCCGACCCGGCCGATGTGCGCGCTGGAGCTGTCCGCGGTGCCGGCCGCGCCGATCGGGCCGGCCGGGCCGGTGCTGGCGCGCTGCCGGGACGCGGCGGCGGTGCTGCTGGCGGCCGAGTGCGTGGGCGCCGCGGACCGGTGGCTCGGCGAGATCGTCGGCTACGTGCGGACCCGGGTGCAGTTCGGCAGGCCGATCGGCTCGTTCCAGGCGATCAAGCACCGGCTCGCCGACCTCTACGTGGCGGTGGAGTCGGCGCGCTCGCTGTCGTACGCGGCGAGCTGGGCGGTCGGCACCCGCGACGAGCGCGGGTCCGCGTGGGCGGCGATGGCCAAGTCGCTGTGCTGCGAGACCTACCAGGACGTGGCGGCCGAGGGCATCCAGCTGCACGGCGGTCTCGGGATCACCTGGGAGCACGAGGCGCACCTGCACCTGAAACGAGCCCACGGCGCCGCGCACCTCTTCGGCACCCCCCGCAGCCACCGCCGCCGCCTCGAAGCGCTCCACCACCGCATCGCGGGCCCGTGAACCCGTCCGGCAGGTCGTGCCGTTCTCCTGCCGGCGGCGGAGCCGCCGGGGTTCCGCCACCCGGGTGCCACCGACAAGCTCATCACCGCGGAGGCAGCGGGAGGGGCGGGGCGGTGGCCGGCACCGGGACCGCGTCGGGAACGGGGGCGCGGGGAACGTTGGCGGAGCCGCGGACGTTGGTGGGGCCGTCCGGCGGTTCGGCGCAGTGGATGTCCGGGTTCGCCGGGATCGGCGTGATGTCGTCGCCGGGGCGGCGTTCGGTTCCCTCGTAGCCCTTCTCGCAGGCCAGCGGGTTGAAGAAGTTGAGCACCACGCCCAGGTGCCCGCGCCCGTCGCCGTCCTGCGCGCTGTGGCTGGCGGCCGACATCATCGGCATCGCCACCAGCACGTTCTCCAGCGCCGGGCCGCGGACGTCGAGCAGCCGCGCGGTGGTGAGCAGGTTCGCGGTGGTCGCGGCGAGGCCCGTGCCGCTGTCGCGCAGCAGGCCGTCGAGCTGTTCGGCGACCGGTGGGGCGACGTCGGCGAGCCGCCGCAGGTCCGGGTCGGAGGCGCGCAGCTGTCCGGCGACCTGGCGCAGGCCGCGGCTGAACTCGATGATCTGTCCGGATTGCTGCTGCTGGGTGCGCAGCACCACGTCGGAGTTCGCCAGCAGCGCGGTGGTGCTCGGCAGGTTGCGGTCGGCGGCGGCGATGAGCGATCCGGTGCTGTCCAGCATCCGCTGCAGGTGCGGCCCGGTGCCCTGCAGCGCGGTGCCGGATTCCTCGACGACGGTGCGCAGCGCGTCCAGCGGCACGTCCGCGACGAGCCGGTCCAGGTTCAGCAGCAGCGATTCCGGCGGGGGCGGGAGTTCGGCGCGCTCGGCGGGGATCACCGACCCGTCCCGCAGCACCGGCCCGTGCTCGTCGTCGGGCCGCAGGTCGAGGTACTGCTCCCCCACCGCCGAGCGGTTCGCCACCGCCGCGCGCGCGTCCGCGGGGATCGGCGGGGCGGCGGAGTCGATGTGCAGGTCCAGCGCCGCTCCGCGGTCGGTGAGCCGCACCCCGGTGACCCGCCCGACGGCCACTCCCCGGTAGGTGACCTCCGAGTTGGTGAACACCCCACCGGTGTCGGGCACCTCCACCACGACGGCGTAGCCGCCCGCCCCGACCAACCGGTCCAGTCCCGCGTAGCGGGCGCCGGTGAACCCGATGCCGACGACGGCGATGAGCAGGAACAGCCCCAGCCGGATCGTCGTGGCCCTGCTGAACATCACGGCCCCCCGAGCGGTAGCGGTGCGCCCGAGTCGGAGATCCCGGGCAGCGGCAGCAGCGGCCCGCTGCTGTTCGACAGGTTGCCGAGCACGCTGGTCAGGTCCAGGTCGAGGTCCACGTCGACGTTCACGAAATCGCCCTTGAGCGGGACCATCGCGTTCTCCGGGAACGGGTAGCTGGCCAGGTAGCCGATGGCCTTCGGCAGGTCGGTGCCCGCCTTCGCGAGTTCGCGCAGCGTCGGCGCGAGCGCGTCGAGGTCGGCGACCAGGTCGTCCCGGCTCGCGTCGGCCGTGCGCACCGCGACCTGGGAGAACCGGTCGAGGGCCCGCAGCATTCGCACCAGGTCGCCGCGCTGCCGCTCCAGGACGCGCAGTCCGGGTTCGAGCCCGTCCAGGCCGGTGGTGAGGTCGTCGAGCTGTCCGCGCAGGTCGGCGGAGAGCCGGTTCAGCCCGTCGAGCGCGCGGGTGATGTCCTGCTTCTGCTCGTCCAGCCGGGACACCGCTTCGTCCACTCGGGACAGCAGCGAGCGCACCTGCGGTTCGTTGCCGCCGAGCGCGCGGTCCAGTTCCTCGACGATGCCGTTGAGCTGCGCGACGCCGCCGCCGTTGAGCAGCAGGGACAGCGCGCCGAGCACCTCTTCGACCTGCGGGTTGCGGTCGGTGCGCTCCAGCGGGATCTCCGCGCCGTCGCGCAGCGGGCCGCCCGCGGGTTCGGCGGGCCGGGCGAGCTCGACGAACTTCTCCCCCAGCAGGCTGGATTGCCGCAGCCGCGCTTCGGCGTTGGCGGGCAGCCGCACGTCCCCGTTGACGACGAGGGTGACCACGGCGGTCGCGTTGTCGGGGGCGAGCCCGATGCCGCGGACCTTCCCGACCGGCACGTCGTCCACCTTCACCCCGGCTTGCGGCACCAGGTCGAGGACGTCGGCGAACCGCACCCGCACCTCGTACGGGTGGTCGCCGAGGTCGGCGCCGCCGGGCAGCGGCGCGTCCTGCACCGAGGCGCCGCAACCGGTGACCAGCAGCAGCGCGCAGCAGCCGAGCGCCCGGCGCATCACGGGCCACCGAGGCCGAGCGGCAGCGGCGGGAGCTCCCCGCGGGAGAGGTGGTCCACCGCTTCCCCGGGCGAGGGCAGCGGGACGGCACCGTCGAGCACCCCGGCCAGCCCCGCGCAGGTCCGCCCCAGCTCCGGCGGGACCTGCGCGGGCGCCGCGGATTCCAGCAGCTTGCACACCAGCAGCACCGGCGGGAACGTCAGCTCGTTGATGTTGGCGCGGACCGCGACGGTGCCGGAGGCGGCGTCGTAGGCGTTGATGAAGTTGCTCATCCCGGTCGGGGCGATGTCGAGGACTTCGCCGAGCGCTTCCCGCTGCTCCACCAGCGCCCGGGTCACGTCGGCGAGCTGGTCCACGTTGGCGGTCACCGATTCCCGGTTGTCCCGCACGAACCCGTCGAGTTCGGTGAGCGCGGCCGTCAGCGAGCTCAGCGCGGCGGCGGTCTGCTGCCGCTCGTCGGCGAGGAACCCGGAGACGTCGGCGAGCCGGGTGTGGAAGTCCCGCACCTGCGCGTCGTTGGCGGCCAGCGTCGCGGTGAACTCGTTGAGGTGGTCGACGGTGGCGAACAGGTCGTCGTGCGAGCCGTCGAGGGTGGCCGACAGTTCGCCGAGCCGCCGCACCGTCTCGTTCAGCTTCGCCCCGTTGCCGTCGAGGTTCGCCGCGGCGGTGCCGAGCAGGTCCGACAGCGCCCCGTCCCGGTTGGCGCCGTCCGGCCCGAGGGCTTCGGTGAGCGCGTTGGCGCTGCGGTACAGGTCGTCGAGGTCGGCGGGGACCATCGTGCGGTCGGTGCCGAGCACCGCGCCGGGGGCCAGCTCCGGGCCGCCCTCGTAGGCGGGGGTGAGCTGCACGTACCGGTCGCTGACGAGGCTCGGCGCCACCACCACCGCGCCCGCCGCGGCGGGGACGCGGAGCTCGCGGTCCACGCTCAGCTCCACCCGCACCCGGCCACCTTCGGGCCGCACCGAGGTGACGCGGCCGACCTCGACGCCCAGCACCCGTACCGACGACTGCGGGTACAGGCCCACGGCCCGCTCGAAGTAGGCGGTGATGCGGGTGCCCGGGTCGCGCAGCACCCACCACAGCGCGCCGCTGAGCAGCAGCACCAGCACGCAGCCGAAGGCGAGCAGCGCCGTCGCCGGTCTCCGGTTCATCGTCCACCTCCGCGGAGGTCGCAGCCGTGCGGGTTGATCTGCAGCGGGCCGGCGTCCACGGTCGGCGGCACCAGCCCGCACAGGTAGCCGTCGAACCAGCGCCCGTTGCCGACGGTGTTGTTGAACCCGGTCACGTAGGGCCGCAGCGCGGCGATGGTGGCCGCCACCTGGTCCTGGTTGCGCTGCAGCATGGCGGTGACCTGCTGCAGCTCGCGCAGCGCCGGGTTCAGCCGCTGCTGGTTGTCGGCGACGAGCCCGCGCAGCTGCGCGGAGACCTCCTGGGTGCCGCGCAGCAGCGAGCCGATGGCGTCGCGGCGGCGTTGGAGTTCGCCGAGCAGCAGGTTCCCGTCGCCGACGAGCCGGGCGACCTGCGCGTCGCGGTCGGCGGCGATGCCGCTGACGTCGGCGGCGTGGTGCAGCAGGTCGGCGAGCTGCTCGTCGCGGGAGGCGATGGTGCGGGACAGGGCGGCGAGCCCGTCCACGGCGCCGCCGAGGTGCTGCTCCCCGCCGCGCAGGCTCTCGGACAGGACCTGGAAGCTGCGGGCGAGCTGGTCGGTGTCGACCCGGCCGGTGCTGCGGGCGACCTGGTCGAGGGCGTCGGGGATGTCGAAGGGCACCTCGGTGCGGGCGTCGGGGATGGTGCGGTCCGGGTCCTGCGGGTGCGCGCCGTCGGGACGCAGCGCCAGGTTCTTCGCGCCCAGCAAGGTCTTCAGCTGGATGGACACCGTGCTGCGGTCGCCGACGGGCACGTCCTCGACGCGGAACCGCACCAGCACCCGGTTCCCGTCGAGGCCCACCTCGGTGACCTCGCCGACGCGGACGCCGGCGACCTCCACGTCGTCGCCCGCGGCGAGCCCGGCGGATTCGGTGAACCGCGCCGAGTAGGTGGTGCCGCCGCCGAGCAGCGGCAGGTCGTTCGCGAAGAACGCCAGCAGCGTCACGGCGGTCAGCAGCCCGAGGGCGACGACGCCGACGGTGGCCTGGTCGCGGTCGCGCAGCGCGGTGCTCATGGGCGGCACCTCTCGGGCATCCGGGTCGGGGGCAGCGGCAGCACCTGGGCTCGCACGTCGAGCCCGGAGATGCCGACGGTTCCGGTGAGGCGGCACAGGTAGAAGTTGAACCAGCTGCCGTAGCTCACCGTGCGGGTCAGCGAGTCGAGGCGGCCCGGCAGCGTCCGCAGGTCGTGCTCCAGCTGCGGCAGCCCGGCGTTCAGGTTCGCCGACAGGTCGCCGAGCGCGGCCACGTCCTCGCGCAGCGGCGGCCGGACGTCGCGCAGCAGCCCCGCGGTGGTGCCGGTGAGCTCGTCGAGGGCGGCGACCGCGTCACCGACGGGTTCGCGCTGCGCGGCGAAGCCGCTGACGAGGCGTTGCAGCGCGTCGACGAGCCCGGCGAGTTCCGGTCCGCGGGCGCCGACCTGGGCGAGCACGGCGTTGAGGTTGTCGATGACCTGCCCGATCACCTGGTCCTTCTCGGCGAGCGTCCCGGTCAGCGACGCGGTGTGCGCGAGGATGCTCTGCACGGTGCCGCCTTCCCCTTGCAGCACCTGGACGAGTTCGCCGGAGAGCCGGTTGACGTCGCCGGGTTCGAGGGCGCGCAGCAGCGGCTGGAACCCGTTGAACAGCGCGGTGAGGTTCAGCGCCGGCCGGGTCTGGGCGACGGGCAGCACCGCGTCGGCGGGCAGCACGGCTTCGCCGGGGTCGAGGGCCGCGTCGAGCGCGAGGTAGCGCTGCCCGGCGAGGTTGCGGTACTTCACGGTGGCGATGGCGTCCGCGGGCAGCCGCCGCGCCGCGTCCACCTGGAACCGGGCCAGCGCGCGGCGCCCGTCGACGACCTCCAGCGAGGTGACCTGCCCGACCCGCACCCCGGCGATGCGGACCTCGTCGCCTTCGCCGAGCCCGGAGGCGTCGTCGAACTCGGCGGCGTAGCCGGTGGTGGACCCGACGTCGGAGGCGGCGATGGTCATCGCGAGCAGCCCGGTGAGCAGCCCGGTGACGAGCGTGAACAACGACAGCTTGACCAGCGGTGCGGTGAGTCCGGCCCTCATCGCAGGGTCACCTCCGCTCCGCGGTAGACGGGTCCGACGAGCACGCTGCTCCAGTCCGGCACGTCGCCCGGGGTGCGGTGCAGCTCGGGCGCGAGCAGCGCGGCGACCAGGTCGCGTTCGGCGGGCGAGTTCACCAGCGGCCCGTCCGCGGACTGCGCGCTGGTGGCGGCGGGCTGCTGCTCCCCCGGCCCGTTCGGCGGCGGCGGATGGGTGGAGCCGTCGCGCAGCGGCCCGCCGGGCGGGTACTGCGGGAAGCGGTCCGGCGGTTCGACCCACGGGTAGCAGCGCGGGCCGCGGGTGTCCTCGTAGCGGGGCGTGTCGACGCCGGGCAGGTACTTCCCGCGGCTGCCGGTGATCTCGATGGTGACCTTCTGCATCGGGTTCGCGTCGCCCGCGCCGAACGCCCGCTCGGCGATGGGGATGCTGCGGGTGAGCTGGTCGAGCACGCAGCCGTACTGCGGCGCGTACCGGGCGAGCAGGTCCACTGTGGACCGCGAGTCGGCGGCGAGCCGGATCAGGTTGTCCCCGTTGGCTTCCAGGAACCGGGTCGCGTTCTCCGCGGTGACGGCGGTGGTGTTCCAGACTTGCTCGAACGAGTCGCGCCGTTCCGCGATCGTGCCGCTGGTGGTGGTGAGGTCCCGCATCGCGCGCAGCAGGTCGGGTGCCGCCTCGTGGTAGGTGCGGGCGACGTCGTCGACGCGGCCCAGCACCGACCGCAGCCGCGGCAGCGACGGGTTGAACCGGGCGAGGTAGCCGTCGAGGTCGCGCAGCGTGGTCCCGAGCTGCGTGCCACGCCCGTCCAACGCCTGCGACACCGCGTTCAGCGTGGCGGCGAGCTGCTGCGGCCGCACGGCTTGCAGCAACGGCAGCAGGTCGTCGAGGACGCGTTCCACCTCGATGGCGGCGGAGCTGCGGTCCTGCCCGATCACGTCCCCGGCGACCAGGTGCGGGCCGGTGCCCGGGCCGGTGTGCGCGAGGGACACGTAGCGCTCCCCGAACAGCGTCTTCGGCAGCAGCCGCGCGGTGGTGTCGGCGGGGATCCGCTCGGCCATCTCCGGGCGCAACGCCAGGTCCAGCTCGGCGCGGTCCGGCCCGGGGCGCACCGCGCGCACCTCGCCGACGAGCACGCCGCGCACCTTCACGTCCGAACCGGCGCGCAGCTCGTTGCCCGCCCGGTCGGTGTGCAGCACGACCGGCACCACCGGCGTGAACGACTTCCGGTAGAAGCCGATCATGCTGGTGAAGAACAGCGCGGACACCAGCAAGAACACCAGCCCCAGCAGCTGGTGCCCGCGCCGGTCCCGCCGCGCCCGCCTCATCCGGCGATCCGCACGGTCGTGGTGGAACCCCAGATCGCCAGGCTCAGGAAGAAGTCCAGCACCGCCACCAGCACGATCGAGGTGCGCACCGCCCGCCCCACCGCGATGCCCACGCCCGCGGGCCCGCCGCGCGCGGTGTAGCCGTAGTAGCAGTGCGTCAGGATCACCACGAGGCTGAACACCAGCACCTTCCCGAACGACCACAGCACGTCCTGCGGCGGCAGGAACAGGTGGAAGTAGTGGTCGTAGGTGCCCGCCGACTGCCCGTAGAACCACACCGTGATCTGCCGCGACGCGAAGTAGGAACCGAGCAGCCCCACCACGTACAGCGGGATCACCGCCGCGAGCCCGGCCAGCACCCGGCTGGTCACCAGGTACGGCACGGTGCGCACGCCCATCACCTCCAGCGCGTCGATCTCGTCGGAGATGCGCATCGCGCCGAGCTGCGCGGTGAACCCGCAGCCGACCGTCGCCGACAACGCCAGGCCCGCCGACAGCGGCGCGACCTCGCGGGTGTCGAAGTAGGCGGCGATGAACCCGGTCAGCGCGGAGGTGCCGAGCTGGTCCAGCGAGGAGTAGCCCTGCAACCCGACGATCGCCCCGGTGCACACCGTCATCCCGATCATCACGCCGAGCGTGCCGCCGATGACGGCGAGCGCGCCGCTGCCGAACATCACCTCGGTGAGCAGCCGCCCCGTCTCCCGCGGGTACTTGCGCAGCGTCAACGGCGCCAGCGCCAGCGCCCGCAGGTAGAACGCCAGCTGCCACCCGAGCCCGGCGAGCGCGTCGCCGGGGCGGGAGAACAGCAGCGCGAACCGGCGCCGCCACGGCGTCGGCGGCGGCAGGTACTGCTCGGTCGCGACCATCACAACTCCTTCGGCGGAACGAGTTGCAGGTAGATCCCGGTGATCACCAGGTTGATCGCGAACAGCAGCAGGAAGGTGATCACCACGGCCTGGTTCACCGCGTCGCCCACGCCCTTCGGCCCGCCGGCCGGGTTCAGGCCCCGGTAGGCGGCGACCACCCCGGCCACGAACCCGTAGATCAGCGCCTTGAGCTCGCTGACGTAGAGGTCGGGCAGCTGCGCGAGCGCGTTGAAGCTGGCCAGGTAGGCGCCGGGCGTGCCGCCCTGCAGCACCACGTTGAAGAAGTAGCCACCCGCCACGCCCACCACGCTCACCAGCCCGTTGAGCAGCAGCGACACGAACACGGCACCGAGCACGCGCGGCACGATCAGCCGGTGCACCACGGAGACGCCGAGCACTTCCATCGCGTCGATCTCCTCGCGGATGGTGCGGGCGCCGATGTCCGCGCACACCGCCGAACCGCCCGCCCCGGCCACCAGCAGCGCGGTGATCAACGGGCTGGCCTGCTGCAGGATGGACAGCGCGCTGGCCGCGCCGGTGAACGACTGGGCGCCGATCTGCTGGGTCAGCGACCCGAGCTGCATGGCGATCACCGCGCCGAACGGGATGGCCACCAGCGCGGTCGGCAGGATGGTGACGCTCGCGAACAGCCACGCCTGCTGCACCCACTCCCGCACCTGGAACGGGCGCCTGGGCACGGCGCGCAGCACTTCCCAGGACAGCGTGGCGAGCCTGCCGACCTGGGCGAAGGCGGCGCTCGCGGGGACGCGGTGGCTGGAGCCGGGCGAGTTCACGGCGACTCCCCGCCCGCGCGGCGGCACCGCACCACTTCGACGCCCATCGCTGCACCACCTCGTCGTCGCGCTCGCGCCGGGTCCTGCCCGCGGCGGCACCGCGGGCGACCTGCTCGGTCCCCGCCGGTGCCCGACCCGGCGGGCCCGGCGGCGGGGTCATCTGGCCAGGGAATGCGTTGCGGTGGCACCTCCGTCCGCGACGAACTCGGCGCCGGTGCAGTAGGAGCTGTCGTCGCTCGCCAGGAACGCCACCAGGTTCGCGACCTCCTCGGGCCGCCCGACGCGGCCGAGGGCGAGCCGGGCGGCGGCGAAGTCGTCCAGCGCGGCGCCCACCTGCGCGCGCACCATCGCGGTGTCGATCACGCCGGGGTGCACCGAGTTGACCCGGATGCCGCGGTGGCCGAGCTCCAGCGCGGCCACCTTCGTCATGCCGCGCACCGCGAACTTGCTGGCCGAGTAGGCGATCGAACCGGCCATCCCGGCCAATCCCTCGACCGAGGAGACGTTGATGATGGAGCCGCCGTCGCGCATCGACCGCTGCACCGCCCGCATGCCGAGGAAGGCGCCGAACTGGTTGACCCGCACCACGCGCTCGAAGTCGGCGGGTTCCGTCTCGGCCAGCGGCGCCAGGTGCAGCACGCCCGCGTTGTTCACCAGCACGTCCACCGGGCCGAACGCGTCCTCGGCGGCCGCGACGGCACCGTCCCACCCGGCCTCGTCGGTGACGTCGAGGTGCCGGAACCGGGCGTCCGCCCCGAGTTCGGCGGCCAGCGCCCGCCCCTCCTCGTCGGCGACCTCGTCGAGCAGCACCCGCGCGCCGTCGGCGACGCGGCGCCCCCCCCCCCCCGCGCCGCGGCCCCCCCCCCCCCCGGGGGTGCTCGCGCCCATGCCGCGGAACCCGGCCACCG